>DBVJ01000084.1:3655-4930 GCA_002308115.1 Lachnospiraceae bacterium UBA1267 | reverse complement strand
ATTTTCAGAATGATCGAGAGAATGCCGACTGCGCTGAACGCAATCAGAAGCCCGAGACTCAGGAGCGTGAAAACGGCTGTGGTTTCTTCTGAAACGGCGACTTTTTCTGCCAAGGCCGCCGCGACTGCCGTGAAAGTGCCGGTCAGAAGAAGAAGGAAGCCTGAAACGACGGACAGGATTTCTGCCGTGAGGACTTTTTTCAGGCCATTGTGTGCGTTGGGAAAGGTCATGGATCTACCTCCTGTCAAGTAATACAATGTTTTTGTTCGGCTCCGATCGGAGCCACATAGATACTATCACCCGGTCGGACGCTTTTCAACCGGAATCGGAAGAGGAGCGTTTTTCTATTTCCCGGTCGGAATAGTAAGCATGGACGAGACTCCGGTAGCCGAGGGCTTTGAGATCTGCGTAGCGGGCATTATAGCGCAGTTTTGTATGTGTTCCCGTCAGGATCGTCCGGATGCAGTCCTGCGCATAAGCGTCGATCACCCGAAGACTGTCCGTGGTGTTGATCACCGAGAAGAACCATCTGCTCCAGGACAGGTCATGCTCCTCTGTCGCTTCAAACAGTTTCCGGTTGAAAACACGGATGAAGGCTTTGGCGGCCTTCTCGGGCGTCGTGCCCGCGCGGTCCTGCCAGCGCATGAGCGCCCGGGCTTTCCGGCGCATTTTCCGCTTCAGCTTCATGACCGATGCCGGTGCGATGTCGATCGTGCCTTTCCGGTAGGAAAAACCCAGGAAAATGAATCCTTCTTCGGGCGTAAAGAACTGCTCCTTATCCGGATTCATCGTAAGACCCTTGTCCGAGAGGAAAGCACGGATACGCCCGGCGAGCGTCTCGCATTCCGCGCGTGAGTCCGAAAAGACGATGATGTCGTCCGAATAACGGGAGTAGGGGATGCCTTCCTCAAAGAAGAGGCGGTCCAGATCACGAAGATACAGATTGGCATAAAAACTGGAGAGCGGCGTGCCCGCCATGATGCCTTTTGATTCTGTAACCGCTTCTCCACGGTCCAGAACACAGGGTTCTCTAAGAAGCTTTGAAAGAAAGCCGTATAGCGCCGGATCGTCCTCGAGAACTTCCCGAAGATCCGGGAGCAGTTTTTCGACCGGAACGGAATTGAAGTAATTATGGATGTCTGCCTTATAGGCATATTTCCCTTGAATCCCGGGGGTCTTCAGGATGTCACGGAAGGCATCCTTCGCGTTCCTTTTCGGACGGAAGGAATACAGATTCGGGGAGAAGAGCCCGTCGTATTTTCGAAGAAGGAGATG
>DBVJ01000084.1:521-3515 GCA_002308115.1 Lachnospiraceae bacterium UBA1267 | reverse complement strand
GCCCGGAGTTCCCTAAGGGAAGCCTTCGGGCAGGCAAGAGAAGCCTTATATTCATAGAAACGTTCCCAGGATTCTTTCTGAGAGAGAAGATCGAGAAGGGACATGAAGACCCCCTGAAAAACACCCGGGCCCGAAACACAGCTTTTCGGAGACCCGGGCGGAAAACGGCGAAAGAAATCATTAAATCCAAGTAAATACTTGGATGTACCAGACCGTACACGGACCGGCTGCCTGTGAAGCTCCGTAAAGATCCGTGCCTGGCCCGCCGCAGGCGCAAAGCGTTCTTTCGCCGTTGTTTCAGAATTTCAGTGCGTCGCGGGTACGCGAGACCACGTAGGCGCGGGCGTTCCACCAGCCTTCATGGTCATAATAGTAACGAAGATAGGGCGTTCCGGTCCCGCGAAGAGATTTTCTCAGCTTCTGGGCATTGGACTTATCGGACATGAGTTCCACGACCAGCGCGGTCTCGCCGTTCTTCCGGAACCTGTAAACGATGCCCTTCCCGTAGCGGACCGTCTCGCGCAAGAGTTCGTATTCCGGAAACTCGCTCCGGAAGATACCGTCAAAGTACTCCTGCCAGCTGCCCTTGAAATTATACTGGTTCTCTTCATCGGGCATCAGAGGTCCCCACCATGTGCCGGCCGGCGCCAGTTCTTCGCCTTCCTTCACTTCATTTAGCGGGGTGATCTCAGCGTTTGTAACAGAGCCGGACTCCTCCTTCTTGTCATTCTTGAGATCTTCTTTCAGATTGATGCCGGCCTTCTCCGCCTCATTTTTCAGCTTTTCCGCGGCGTCTTTCAATGCGTCGAGGAAGGAATTCTTGTCTTCCTCTTTTCCGCCGAACAGTTTGTCAAATAATCCCATGTCTCCCTCCTTTAGCGATCCGGGAACCGTGGCGAGGCCGTTCCTCCGAGAACGGGCCTGTTGAAAATGTATACTTAATTTATCTATATTACAGGGATCGCCATACCGTCAAGCGCTTTTGTTCAGAAATAGAAGAGAAGGCGTTTTTTCTGTACAGCATTTTCGTTTTGTGCTATTCTGAACACACACCGGATGAGGATCCGGGACGATGAGAAGTGAGCCCTGCCATGAAAGAAACAACGCTCTGCTATATCGAGAAGGACGGCGCGTGGCTGATGATGCACCGCGTCCGCAAGAAGAATGACCTGAACCATGACAAATGGGTCGGGCCGGGCGGCCATTTTGAGGGAGACGAATCCCCGGAAGAATGCCTTCTCAGGGAAGTGTATGAAGAGACCGGGCTCAGACTGACAAACTATGCTTACCGCGGCGTCATCACGTTCATCTCGGACCGCTGGGAAGCGGAACATATGCATCTTTTCACCGCGGACGCCTTTGAGGGGACGCTCCGAGAAGACAGTGAAGAAGGAACGCTTGAATGGGTGCCCAAGGAAAAAGTCCGCACGCTGCCGCTCTGGGAGGGCGACCTCTTGTTCTTTGATCTTCTTGAAAAAGCAGGCTTTTTCACCATGAAGCTTCGCTACGAAGGGGAGAAACTCATCGGGCACGAAGAACACATTTATTATCCGCTTATGGAGAAAGGACAGCCGGAATGAGGATATCAGGCTTTCAGAAAATGACGCTTCTGGATTTCCCGGGGCAGGTCGCGGCAACCGTTTTTACCGGCGGATGCAACCTGAGATGCCCCTTCTGCCATAATGCGCTTCTGGTGACGGAAGTCGATGAGACGGAGGCTTATTCGGAGGACTTCATCCTAAGCTATCTCGAAAAGCGGAGAGGCGTGCTGGACGGACTGGCGATCACGGGCGGAGAGCCGCTTCTCCAGAAGGACATCCGCGCCTTCATTGAGCGCGTCCGCCATCTGGGCTATAAAGTCAAACTGGATACGAACGGCTGCTTTCCGGAGCGCCTGAAGGATCTTGTGGCAAGAAATCTTCTGGATTACGTCGCGGTAGACGTGAAGAACACCCGGGAAAAGTATGCGGAAACGGTAGGCGTTCCGTCTTTCTCCCTGGAGCCCGTCGAAGAGACCATCGCCTTTCTGAAGAAAGGTTTCGTGCCCTACGAATTCAGGACGACCGTCGTCCGGGAGTTCCATACGGTGGAAGACATTGCCGGGATCGGCGCGTGGATCGAAGGCGCGGACGCCTGGTTCCTCCAGAATTTCGTCGACAGCGGAAACCTCATCGGGGAAGGGTTACACGCAGCCCCGAGAGAAGAACTGTTCGAGATGCTTTCGAAAGGCAGAAAATACGTCCAGACCTGTGAACTCCGCGGTGTGGATTGAACGTGCGGAAACTGGAAAAAAGGGCCAAAATCACAAAGAATTGATCACACTTTCCGAAGACTTTCCGGACGCTGTATTTGTGAAAACTGAGCGAAAACAGGCGCGCTTCTTCGGAAACATCGGGCTTTCCGCGTAAAATGCGCATAAGCATCCGCGGATGGGATCCGGAGAAGCGGAAAGTGGACAAAAGGGCAAAAAACAGTTTTTCAGAAAACACAAGATGTTGTGTTTTCTGCTTGACAAGGCCACTATATGTGCGATATATTCCACTTGTGCCGCAGGCGTTATCAGGGGGGATTGTCGCACATTTTTCATGCCTTAAGCCCCTCACGCACAGACAATACGGGGCGTATCTGCCCCATGGAATAAAGGAGTTCCCTATGTACCGTGTAGTAAAAAGAGACGGGAAAGTCGTCGATTTCAACATCGAGAAGATCACGACAGCCATCACGAAGGCGTTTGACGCCTGTGAATTCGAATATCATCCCGACGTGATCGATTTCCTCGGGCTGAAAGTCACCGCGGATTTCGAGAAGAAGATCAAGGATTCCGAGATCTCGGTCGAAGAGATCCAGGACTCTGTGGAATCCGTTTTGATCCGAGCGGGTTATGACGAGGTCGCGAAGGCTTACATCCTTTACCGTAAGCAGCGCGAGCGTTTCCGCAACATGTCCACGACGCTTCTGGACTACAAGCAGGTCGTCGACAACTATCTGAAGATC
>DBVJ01000084.1:289-429 GCA_002308115.1 Lachnospiraceae bacterium UBA1267 | reverse complement strand
TACTGGCTCAGCGAGGTCTATGACGAGGAGATCGCGAACGCGCACCGGAACGCGGATATCCATATCCATGACCTCAGCATGCTGACGGGCTACTGCGCAGGCTGGTCCCTGAAGCAGCTGATCCAGGAAGGCCTTGGCGG
>DBVJ01000084.1:0-140 GCA_002308115.1 Lachnospiraceae bacterium UBA1267 | reverse complement strand
AAGCAGTGCATCCAGAGCTTCATCTACGGCGTCAACACACCGTCCCGCTGGGGCACGCAGTCGCCTTTCACGAACATCACGCTGGACTGGACCGTTCCGGCGGACCTTGCCGAACTGAACTGCGTCGTCGGCGGCAAGGA
>DBVJ01000033.1:10318-10440 GCA_002308115.1 Lachnospiraceae bacterium UBA1267 | reverse complement strand
AAGATCCATTATGACTACAAGAATTACAATTCCGTGCTTGCGGTGCCTTACGACATGCCCATCGTCGGCTATGGTTCGGGCGTCGTCAACACGCTTCGGATCTGGGACGCGGAGCCGATCAA
>DBVJ01000033.1:1858-10203 GCA_002308115.1 Lachnospiraceae bacterium UBA1267 | reverse complement strand
CAGCAGTATTTCTTCGTTTCCGCGACGGTCCAGACCGCCATCAAGAAGTACCGCGACACCCATAACGGAAGTCTTAAAGGCTTCGAGAAGAAGGTCGTTTTCCAGATGAACGACACGCATCCGACGCTGACGGTGCCGGAACTCATGCGCCTTCTGATGGACGAGAACGGTTATGAGTGGGATGAAGCGTGGGAGATCGTCAAGAAGACCTGCGCCTACACGAACCACACCATCATGCAGGAGGCCATGGAAAAATGGCCGGTGGACCTCTTCAGGGAACTGCTTCCCAGAGTCTATTCGATCATTGAAGAGATCGACAAGCGCTTTGCCGCGGAGATCGAAGAGAAGTACCCGGGCGACTATGACCGCCTCGACCGCATGCGCATCATCAACCACGGGCAGATCCGTATGGCATTCCTCGCCATCGTCGGCTCCTTCTCCGTGAACGGCGTGGCCCAGGTCCATACAGAGATCCTGAAAGCCAGGGAGCTTCATGACTTCTATGAGCACTGGCCGGAGAAGTTCAACAACAAGACGAACGGCATCACGCAGCGCAGATTCCTCGCGCACGGCAATCCGCTCCTGGCGGACTTCGTGACCCGGAGGATCGGCAACGGCTGGATGACCGATCTCAGGGAAATGGAACGGCTCACGGATTATCTGGACGACGAAATGTCCCTGCATGAGTTTGCGGACATCAAATACCAGAACAAGATCCGGCTGGCGCAGTACGTCAAGCAGCACAACGGCATCGACATCGATCCGTTCTCGATCTACGACGTGCAGGTCAAGAGACTGCATGAGTACAAGAGACAGCTCATGAACATTCTCCATGTCATGTACCTGTATCAGAAGATCAAGAACGACCGGAACTTTGCGGCGAAGTTCTATCCCCGCACCTTCATTTTCGGCGCGAAGGCCGCAGCCGGCTATCATCTGGCCAAGCTGACCATCAAACTGATCAACGACGTTGCCAACGTGGTGAACCGCGATCCGTCGATCCACGGAAAGCTCCGCGTGGTCTTCATCGAGGACTACAAGGTCTCCAATGCCGAACTCATTTTTGCGGCTGCGGACGTCAGCGAGCAGATCTCCACGGCCAGTAAGGAAGCCAGCGGCACCTCCAACATGAAGTTCATGCTGAACGGCGCGCCCACGCTCGGAACCATGGACGGCGCGAACATCGAGATCGTGGAAGAGGTCGGACGGGAGAACGCCTTCATCTTCGGCCTGACGCCCGAAGAGGTCATCAACTACGAGAAGAACGGCGGCTATAACCCCGAAGAGATCTTCAGCACGAATGACGAGCTTCGCGACGTTCTGATGCAGCTTGTGAACGGTACCTTCTCTCCGGAGAATCCGGAGCTTTACAGAGACCTTTACGCAAGCCTTCTGCGTCCTCAGGGCTCAAACCCTGCGGACCGCTACTTCATCCTGAAGGATTTCATGCCTTATCATGAAGCCAGCATGCGCGTGAACGACGTCTACAAAGACCGCAGCGCCTGGACGAAAATGTGCCTCCTTCAGGTCGCAAAGTGCGGCAAGTTCTCGTCGGACCGTACCATTTCGGAATATGTCAGAGACATCTGGCATCTGGATCCTATTATCGTACAGGAGGGAGATTAACCCATGAGCGGTAAGAAGAAATCAGGCAAGAAACAGAAAAAGACCCTGCTGATCCTATTGCTTTCTTTGACAGGCGTGATCATTGCCGGCCTTGTCACAGTCGTCGCATTGTTCTTCCATTTCTACAATATGACCGACTATAAGAAGGATCCCGACACGGTCACGGTCGATCCCAACCTGGCAAGCACGCTGGAAACGATCGACATCTCCAGTGTTTCATTTGACGAGACGACGGAGAGACCGGAGACCACGGAACCGACGACACCGGAAGTGACCGAGGAATCCGTCACAGAGCCCACGTCAGAGGAGCCCAGCGGACAGGAAGCGCCGACGGAGCAGACGAATCCGCCTGCAACCAATCCGCCTGTGACCAACCCGCCCAAGCCGACCAATCCGCCGACGACGGTCCCGCATGATACCCGCCCGACCGCTCCGACAGCCAGTTCCGCCGAGAACAACGAGTGGCCGACACACGCATCCGAGTTCCAGAAGTATGGCTGCGCGGCGCAGATCGATCCTTCGCCGAGCGTCTACAACATTCTTCTGATCGGTGTGGACAGGCCCGGCGCATCCGGCTCCAACGCGGACGCCAACATCCTCCTCTCCATCAACCATTCGAAGAGGACCATTTATCTGACCTCCATCATGCGCGACAGCTATTGCTACATCCCGGGCTACGGCTGGACCAAGATGAACTCCGGCTTTGCGCTGTGGGGCTACGACAACGGCGGATACCTGATGGCCAGCGAACTGAACGCGACCTTCGGCTTCCCGATCAACAACTACGCGTGGACCACATTTGCGGACATGGTCAAGATCATCAATACGCTTGGCGGCCTTGACATGCAGCTGACCCCGCAGGAAGCTTCCTACGTGGGCATCAGCATTCCGTCCACGCAGGTCGTGCACCTGAACGGCTCTCAGGTTCTGAAACACGCCCGCGACCGTTCCTCCGGCGGCAACGATTACATGCGCACGCAGCGTCAGCGCGAAGTCATCCTGGCCATCGTCCAGAAAGCCCGCTCCGGCGGTCTCGGCAATCTGGCGGCCAAAGCCAATCAGGTTCTTCCGTATATCAAGCACAACATTGACTCCGGAACGATGGCGACGCTGATGGCCAACCTGAACGCCTATGCCAATTACAACTTCGTCCAGATGCGTATCCCGATGGACGGAACGATCACCGGATCGGTGGGCGGAAGCCTCGTGATGGACGTTCAGAAGAACTCCACCGCCTGGAAAAATCTGGTGTATTGACAAGGTGCACTAAATGACCGTCTGAAAATCGGTCAGAACGTGCATTGATGAAAGCCTCCTGAAAGAGTAGAATGAGGGTATCTGAAACGGATCACTCCATACTATCTACTTTTTCAGGAGGCTATTTTTTATGGCAAGTTTATCGTTAAGGAACATTACGAAGGTTTACGAGAGCGGCATCGTCGCCGTCAGAGACTTCAATCTTGAAGTTGCCGACAAGGAATTCATCATCTTCGTCGGACCCTCCGGCTGCGGCAAGTCCACGACACTTCGTATGATCGCCGGTCTGGAAGAGATCTCCGGCGGCGAGTGCTACATCGACGACAAGCTCGTGAACGATGTGGAGCCCAAAGACCGCGACATCGCGATGGTCTTCCAGAACTACGCACTGTATCCGCACATGACCGTTTTTGACAACATGGCATTCGGTCTGAAACTTCGCAAGACCCCGAAGGCCGAGATCAAACGGCTTGTGAATGAAGCCGCGAAGATCCTTGACATTGAACAGCTCCTTGACAGAAAGCCGAAGGCACTGTCCGGCGGTCAGAGACAGCGTGTCGCCATGGGCCGCGCCATCGTCCGTAATCCGAAGGTCTTCCTGATGGATGAACCGCTTTCGAACCTGGATGCCAAGCTTCGTGTTCAGATGCGTATCGAGATCTCCAAACTGCATCAGCGCCTTGGCGCTACGATCATTTACGTTACCCATGACCAGACCGAAGCCATGACGCTCGGTACCAGGATCGTCGTTCTGAAGGACGGCATCATTCAGCAGGTCGACTCCCCGAACGAACTGTATTCGCATCCGAAGAACAAGTTCGTTGCCGGCTTCATCGGCTCTCCGCAGATGAACCTGATCGACTGCGACTGCATCGAAGAGGGCGGCAAAGTCGGTGTTGTTCTGCCCGACGGCACGAAGTACTTCCTGGGCGAAGAAAAGGCAAAACTGGTCCGCGAGGCAGGATATGTCGGCAAGAAGATCTGCTTCGGCTTCCGTCCGGAGAACATGGATGAAGTTCCGGCCGACACGCCGAACGCCGTGAAGGCCACGATCCGTGTGTATGAGCTTCTTGGCGCCGAAGTCTTCCTGTACTTCGATCTGGGCGAAGAGAGCGTGACCGCGCGTGTCGCTCCGACCACGAAGACCCGCCGCGGTGACGAGACCGCCTTCCTCATTGACGAAGAGCACATTCACATCTTCGATCCGGAGACGGAGGAAGCGCTGTTCTGACACAGCTTCGAGAATAGAAACGGATGCTGAAGCATCCGGGACCTCAAAGGGGAAATATGTGCCTGCCACATATTTCCCCTTTATTTTTTACCCTGAAAACAGTATAATATATCAGTCTATATGCTAAAAGGGTGATTCCGGGCTTTCAGTCCGAAAGACCATCTTCAAAGCTTTCCATGAAGACGGAGGGAACTATGCTTTCGACCCAGATCATTGCTGAAACACTCGCATGCATCAAAAAGGAGACAGGCGTCCGCTTGTGTGTTTATACGCCCACGGATCTTGTGGTGACCGAGGACGGCGTGACATCTTCCGAACGTTTCACGGAGATTTCCGCGCATCTCTCGGAAGAGACCGATCCCGGCCGCTACGACGGCCACTGGTATTTCCATTTGAAGGATTCCGGAACGCCCAGGCTGCTTCTGGAATGTGACACGGACGACAAGTCCTTCGTGGTCGGGAAAATGGCTGCGCTGCAGTTCAAGATGTTGCTCTCGATGGACGAGGACCGCTACGACACGGACAATTTCTTCAAGAACCTTCTTCTGGACAATCTGCTGGCCGTGGATATCTACAGCCGCGCGAACACATTCCGCATCGACACCAAGGTGCCGCGTGTCGCGTTCCTCATCGAAGTCAGCGGCAAGGCGGACGGACAGAAAGTGGAATTTGTCCGCTACCTTCTGGATGACCAGGAACGGAACTATGTGACTGCGCTCTCGGAAAATGAGATCGTTCTGGTGAAGGAACTCCGTTCGGGCGAGACCGCCGAGGACCTCCGCGCGATCGCGGACGCCATCGTCGACAACATGAACACGGAGATGATGGACCACGTCATGGTTTCTTACGGCAACACCGCCAAGGAGATCCGCGAAGTGGCCAATTCCTACAAGGAAGCGAAACTCGCCCTTGCGGTCGGAAAGATCTTCACACCGGAGCGGACGGTCATCCCTTATTCCGAACTGGGCATCGGCCGGCTCATTTATCAGCTGCCGCTCCCGATGTGCAGACTCTTCATCAAAGAGATCTTCGGCGATCTGTCTCCGGACCAGCTGGACGAAGAAACCATCAACACCATCGATGAATTCTTCGCCAACAACCTGAACGTGTCCGAGGCTTCCAGAAGGCTCTACATCCACAGAAACACGCTGGCCTACCGCCTCAACAAGATCCGCGAGAAGACCGGCCTGGACCTTCAGAATTTTGATGACGCCATAACCTTCAAGATTGCGTTGATGGTGACCAGATACATGCATTACATGGGAGACCAGAATGGAAAGAAATGACGAGAACCGGAACGAGCCATACGTGACGGAAGAGATCCACGTCTATCGTCCGCGGAGAGAGGAAGCCCGCGAGGGTCAGCCGAAAGGCAATCCCTATCCGAATCCGCAGCCTCAGAACCCGCAGTACCAGGATCCCCGGTATCAGGGGCCGCAGTACCGGGGGCCGCAGTATCAGGGCAATCCGTATCAGAACACGCAGTATCGTGGACCGCAGTATCAGAATCCCCAGTACCGCCGTGAAGAGATCTCGGATCCGAACCTGGTGGTCAGAACCAATACGCAGGGAAAGAAGAGCCGCAAGTCCGGAGGCCTTTTCCTGGCCGCGCTCATCGGTTTCCTTGCCGCGGCGCTTCTCGCAACGCTGGTCTTTGTCGCGGTCTACCGGGTCAAAAAGGAAAACGAGGATCCCACGAATCCGACCAGAAAACCCGCACAGACCACGGAAGCGGGTACCGGAGAGAAGGAAACGAAGAGCCCCTGGGGATCTTCGGACGAGAAAGTCGTCTCGGACGATCTCGAGGACAAACTGGAAGAGATCCGTGAACGCCTGGATGAGTACTATCTCTTTGAGGAAGAGGCCGGCGGGACGGATTTCGACACGGCGCTCATCCGTGCCTACGTGGACGCGCTCGGCGATCCGTACACCTATTATTACACCAAGGAAGAACTGGAAGAGCTCTTTGAAGAAGACGCCGGCACCTACTCCGGCATCGGCGTCATGATCCAGCAGGATCCCGAGAGCATGTCCATCACGATCACCAACGTGTTCAAAGGCTCCCCGGCGGAAGCGGCCGGCCTGAAAGTCGGCGATGTGCTGTATAAGATCGGCGACCGTGAGTGCGGAAAGACGGACATCAACGTCGTTGTCACATGGGTGCGCGGCGAGACCGGAACTTCTGTCGAGATCACGGTCTACCGTCCCGCCATCAACGACTATGTGACTGTCACGTCCCGCCGTGAAACCATTGAGACGCCGACCGTGGAATATGAAATGCTGGACGGCAACGTCGGCTACATTTCCCTGTCCCAGTTCATCGAGACCACAGCCTCCAGCTTCATCAAAGCATACAATGAGCTCGCGTCGGAAGGCATGACCTCCGTGATCATCGATCTCAGAAACAATGGCGGCGGTCTGGTCAGCTCCGTGGTGGCCATCGCGGACTTCCTGCTCCCGAAGGGCAACATCACCTACCTGATCGACAAGGACGGCGGAAGAGAAGAATACAATTCCGACAAGCACAGCGCGCTCGACATTCCCTGCGTCGTTCTGGTGAACGGCAACACCGCTTCTGCCTCCGAGATCCTGACCGGCGCGCTCAGCGATTACAAAATGGCGACTGTCGTCGGCGAGACCACTTTCGGAAAAGGCATCGTTCAGGTCATTCTGACCCTCAAGGACGGCACCGGCCTGAAAGTCACCATGGCCCGCTACTATACACCGAACGGTGTCTGCATCCATGGCGTGGGCATTGCGCCGGACGTGGAAGTGAAGGATGACATCCAGACGGATCAAGACGAGCAGCTCGTAAAAGCGCTCGAAGTCGTGAAGTCGCTTCCGAACTAATTCAAAAAACCGGCCCTCCGGCCGGACATCGATCTGTTGATATGGAATTCAGACTGCATGCACCCTACGAGCCCACAGGCGATCAGCCGCAGGCGATCGACGGGCTCGTCAGGGGCTTCAGGGAAGGAAATCAGTTCCAGACGCTTCTGGGCGTGACCGGTTCAGGCAAGACCTTTACGATGGCAAATGTCATCCAGAAGCTTCAGAAACCGACCCTGATCATTTCCCACAACAAGACCCTTGCGGCACAGCTCTACAGCGAGATGAAGGAATATTTTCCGGAAAACGCCGTGGAGTATTTTGTGTCGTATTATGATTATTATCAGCCTGAGGCTTACATTCCGCAGACAGACACCTATATTGAAAAGGACGCCGATATCAACGAAGAGATCGACAAGCTTCGTCTTTCCGCGACCATGTCCCTGGTTGAACGGCGCGACGTGATCGTCGTCGCTTCCGTCTCCTGCATTTACGGACTCGGAAGCCCGGTGGACTATGAGAACATGGTGATCTCGCTGCGCCCGGGACAGCAGAAAGACCGTGACGAAGTGATCCGCGCGCTCATCGACATTCAGTATGACCGCGCACAGATGGAATTCAAACGCGGCACCTTCCGTGCGCACGGCGACATTCTGGAAGTGTTCCCGGCGGAGTCGGGAGACCATGCCGTCCGTGTGGAATTCTTCGGCGATGAGATCGACCGGATCTCGGAATTTGATCCGCTGACGGGCGACGTCCGCTGCACGCTCACCCACGTGGCCTTCTTCCCGACCACCAACTATGTCGTGGAACATGAAAAACTCATGAAGGCGACGGAAGAGATCGAGAAAGATCTGGAAGTGTGCGTCCGGAACTTCCGCCGCGAGAACAAACTCGTGGAAGCCCAGCGCCTCAAGGAACGCACCGAATACGACGTGGAAATGATGCGGGAGACGGGCTACTGCGCCGGCATCGAGAACTATACAAAATACCTGACCGGCCTGCCCGCAGGCGCTCCGCCTTATACACTGATCGATTATTTTCCTGAGGATTTCCTCATCATCGTGGATGAGAGCCACATGACCATCCCGCAGCTCGGAGGCATGTACAACGGGAACCTTTCCCGAAAGAAGACGCTCATCGAATTCGGCTTCCGCATGCCGACCGCGCTGGATAACCGGCCGCTTTCCTTCGAAGAGTTCGAAGGCAAGATCAACCAGATGATGTTTGTGTCAGCGACCCCGGGCCCCTATGAGGAATCGCATGAACTTCTCCGGGTGGAGCAGGTGATCCGTCCGACAGGGCTTCTGGATCCGAAGATCGAGGTGCGGCCCGTGAAAGGCCAGATCGACGATCTGATCTCGGAGATCCGAAAGACCGTCAAAGCCGGAAGCAAGGTGCT
>DBVJ01000033.1:1623-1790 GCA_002308115.1 Lachnospiraceae bacterium UBA1267 | reverse complement strand
TCAGACATCGACACACTGGAACGCTCCGAGATCATCCGCGACATGCGGCTGGACGTGTTTGACGTTCTGGTGGGCATCAACCTTCTCCGTGAAGGTCTGGACATTCCGGAGATCGCGCTTGTCGCGGTCATCGACGCCGACAAGGAAGGCTTCCTGCGCTCTGCGAC
>DBVJ01000033.1:0-1582 GCA_002308115.1 Lachnospiraceae bacterium UBA1267 | reverse complement strand
ACCATGACCGATTCCATGAAGACCGCCATCGACGAGACCAACCGGAGGCGCGCCATCCAGGAAGCCTACAACGAGGCGCACGGCATCACGCCCACATCGATCCGTAAAGCCGTCCGCGATCTCATTTCCGTCTCGAAGAAAGCGGAAGAGTCGAGCGAGAAACTCGCAAAGGATCCGGAATCCATGACGAAACAGGAGATCAGGAAACTCCTCGCGGATCTCAACAAACGGATGAAACACGCCGCGGCGGAGCTCGACTTCGAGAGCGCCATCCGGCTTCGCGATCAGATCAAAGAGATCTCAGCATATCTGAACGAATAACATGGCAGAGAAATTCATTAAGATCCGCGGCGCGCGGGAACACAATCTGAAAGGCGTGAACATCGACATCCCGAGGGACCGCCTGACGGTCATGACGGGGCTTTCGGGCTCCGGCAAGTCCAGTCTCGCCTTCGATACGATCTACGCGGAAGGGCAGCGGCGCTACATGGAGTCGCTTTCTTCCTATGCGCGCCAGTTCCTCGGGCAGATGGANNTCGCTCGCCTTCGACACAATCTACGCCGAGGGACAGAGGCGTTACGTCGAGAGCCTCTCGGCATACGCGAGGATGTTCCTCGGTCAGCTCGACAAGCCCGACCTCGACTCGATCGAGGGCTTATCGCCCGCGATCTCGATCGACCAGAAGACGACGTCGAAAAACCCGCGCTCCACGGTCGGCACCGTGACCGAGATCTACGACTATCTGCGTCTTCTCTATGCCCGGATCGGAACGCCGCACTGTCCGAACTGCGGACGGGAGATCCGCCGTCAGACCGTGGACGAAATGACCGCAACGGTCATGAAACTCCCTGAGAGGACCAAAATCGTGCTTCTGGCGCCTGTTGTCAGGGGAAAGAAGGGCAGACACGAGAAAGTGATCGAATCGGCGAAAAAGGCCGGTTATGTGCGTCTCAGAGTGGATGGAAACGAGTACGAGGTCTCTGAGGAGATCGAACTCGACAAGAACCAGAAACACTCCATCGACATCGTGGTGGACCGCCTCATCGTGAAGCCCGGCATCGAGTCCAGACTTTCAGGCTCTCTGGAAAATGTCATGTCGCTTGCGGACGGACTGGCAGTCGTCCGGAACCAGGACACGGGGGAGGAGACCACATTTTCCCAGAATTTTGCCTGCCCGGACTGCGGTGTTTCCATCGAAGAGATCCAGCCCAGAAGCTTCTCCTTCAACAATCCCTTCGGCGCCTGCCCGGTCTGCGCGGGCCTTGGCTACCGCATGGAATTCGACGAGGATCTGATGATCCCCGACAAGAGTCTGTCCATCAATCAGGGTGCCATCCGCGTGAACGGCTGGCAGAGCGCGAACGACGACAGTTCCTTCACGAACGCCGTGCTGAAGGCGCTCTGCGATCATTATCATTTTGACCTGGACACGCCCTTTGAGGACTATCCGAAAGAGATCCATGACGTCCTGATCTACGGAACGGATCAGCCGGTCAAGGCGCATTACCGGTCCCAGCGCGGCGTGGGCGAATACGACATTACCTTCGAAGGTCTCATCAAGAACATGAACCGGCGCTACCG
>DBVJ01000090.1 GCA_002308115.1 Lachnospiraceae bacterium UBA1267 | reverse complement strand
TATCCCCAGCCTGTGTGGATCATCGCCACATATGACGAAGAGGGCAGGCCAAACGCCATGAATGCGGCCTGGGGCGGCATCAGCGAGGAGAACCAGGTCTCCGTCTGTCTGTCCCCGGGGCACAGGACCTGCAAGAATTTCGCAAAGACCGGCGCTTTCACGATCAGCATGGCCGATGCGGATCATGTCGCGGGCTGTGACTATGTGGGCATGGCGTCCGGAGACAAGGTGCCGGATAAATTTGCCCGCGCAGGCTTCACCGCGGAGAAGAGCTCGCTGGTCAACGCGCCGATCATTCGGGAACTGGCGGTCTGTCTGGAATGCAAAGTCATCGAATTTGACCGTAAGACCTGCATCCTGAAAGGCGAGATCGTCAACGTCAGTGTGGATGAACGCGCGCTGACGGGCGGAAAAGTGGACGTCCAAAAAGTACGCCCGATCGCATTTGACCCCTTTAACAATGCCTACAATGTGCTGGGAGAAGANNGTCGGAAAGGCCTGGGGCGCGGGAAGATCGCTTCTCTGAGGAGAAATCCCCATAACAAAGCTTGCAAAACCGTCAAAAAATGTGAAAAACTGTTGGAAGCAACAAGACAGTTATGATATATTTATAATGGAGTTTAACGGGGCATTACCCGAACAAAAGACAGGAGGATCTGTGGATGAAACTCACGCTTAAAGGCATTACCGAGAACAGGGAAGAATGGCTTTCGAAAGGATACAGGCTTCCGGAATTTGACATTCCCACAATGGTTCAAAAGACCAAAGAGGCCCCGGAATGGGTGCACTTTGGCGGCGGAAACATTTTCCGCGCATTCCATGCAAACCTGATGCAGGATCTTCTGAATCAGGGGCTCTCGGAGACAGGTATCATCGTCTGCGAAGGCTACGACTACGAGATCGCAGAGAAAATGTATCGTCCTCACGACAATCTGTCGATTCTTGCGACCCTCAGAGCTTCCGGCTCGGTCGAAAAGACCGTCATTGGCTCCATTGCGGAGTCCTGCGAACTGGATTCGGAGAATGCCGCCGAGTTTGGCCGCATGAGAGAGATTTTTGCGAAGGAGAGCCTTTCCATGGCGACCTTTACGATCACCGAGAAGGGGTACAGCCTGACGAATGCAATGGGCGAGCTTCTTCCGCCGGTCGCCTATGACCTCGCAAACGGCCCTGAAAAGCCGCAGAGCTATATCGGCAAGGTCGCTTCGCTTCTGTATACCCGTTTTGTCACCTGCCGGAAACCGATCGCTATGGTTTCCACCGACAACTGCTCGCATAACGGCGACAAGCTCGCGGCTGCCATGCATGCCTTTGCGGAAGCCTGGGAGAAGGCCGGTCTCGCGGAGAAAGGCTTCACCGCCTGGGTCGATGAACCGAGCCAGGTCTCATTCCCCTGGTCCATGATCGACAAGATCACCCCCAGACCCGCATCCTCCGTGGAAGCGATGCTTCGCGCGGACGATCTGGACGGACTGGATCCGGTCGTCACCACCAAGGGCACGCACGTGGCGCCTTTCGTCAATGCGGAAGAGTCCCAGTATCTGGTCATCGAAGATAAGTTCCCGAACGGCCGCCCCGCCCTCGAGAAGGCCGGTGTCATTTTCACCGAGCGTGAGACCGTCGACAAAGTCGAGAAAATGAAGGTCTGCACCTGCCTGAATCCGCTTCATACTTCCATGGCGGTTTTCGGCTGCGTGCTGGGCTATGACAAGATGTCCGAGGAAATGAAAGACCCCGACATCAAGGCGCTCGTTCAGGGCGTAGGCTATGTGGAAGGCCTGCCGGTCGTCGTGGATCCGGGCATCATCGACCCGAAGTCCTTCATCGACACCGTCGTGAACATCCGTATCCCGAACCCCTTCATGCCTGACACGCCGCAGCGCATTGCGACGGATACCTCTCAGAAACTGGCCATCCGCTTCGGCGAGACCATCAAGGCTTACAAGAAGCGTGAGGATCTGGACCAGACCACGCTGAACCTGATTCCGCTGGTATTCGCCGGCTGGGTGCGTTACCTTCTTGCACTCGACGACAATGGCGAAGCCTTCAATCTGAGCGACGATCCGCTGCTGCCGGAAGTGAAGCCTTTCGTGGAAGGCATCAAGCTGGACGGCTCCCTCACGAAAGAAGCCGCGGAAGAGAAGCTTCATGACCTTCTTGCGAATGACAAGATCTTCGGCGTGAACCTCTATGAGGTCGGCCTTGCGGACAAGGTGCTGACGAATATCGTCAAGCTCTGCGCTGCGCCGGGTGCCGTTCGCAAAACACTGCATGAGGCGGTAAAATAAGTTTTCGGAGGCGTCATTTTGACGGAGTTTTACGCATTTGCGGATGAAACACATCCTGAAATAGACTTACAGATCCGCGCACTTCTTCGTAACGGACTCCAGGGACTGGAAATCCGCGACGTGGACGGAACCAACATTTCCGAGATCACAGAAGAAAAAGCCCGGGAAGTCCGCAACAAGCTGGACGCAAACGGACTTGTGACATGGTCCATCGGTTCGCCGATCGGCAAATCAGAGCTTACGGAGGATCCCGAGGTCGAAAACGAGCGCCTGAAGAGGGCGCTCGAGACCGCCGGGATCCTCGGTGCCAAACGCATCCGGATCTTCTCCTTCTGGAAGAAAGACCTGGATCCGGAACTGATCGCGAACGAAGTGATCGACCGGCTCGGGACATTTGCGGAGATCGCGGCGGGCACAGACATTCTTCTGTGCCATGAAAACGAGAAGGGCATCTTCGGCGACAATGCGGCACGCTGCCGTATGATCCTGGACAGCGTTCCGGAGATCACGGCAGTTTTTGACCCTGCGAATTTTGTTCAGGTGGGGCAGGAGACGCTTTCCGCCTGGGCGCTTCTTCATGACCGCGTCGATTACATGCATATCAAGGACGCGCTTTCTTCGGGAGACGTTGTCCCGCCCGGACTTGGCGAGGGCCACGTCGAAGAAATCGCGAAGGCCTATCTGGCACAGGGCGGCACGCGCTTCACCATTGAGCCGCATCTGTTTGACTTCGGCACTTTCAAAGCGCTGGAAACGACAGAAAACACCAGTATTCTCGGAGAAAAGTATTATTTCCGGAATTCGGACGAGGCTTTTGATGAAGCAGTCCGGCGTTTTCGCGCGCTGATCGGGTGAAACAAATGAACGGAAAGATCAGGATCGGCATTATCGGAATGGGCAACATGGGTACGCAGCACGCCGCAAGCATCGCAGGCGGCCGGTGCCCGGATCTCTGCCTGGCCGCGGTCTGCGACGCGCGGGAAGAACGGCTTCAGAACGCCAGGGAACAGTTCGGACCCGAAGTCCGTCTGTTTTCGAGCGCAGAGGACATGCTGGACTCCGGCGTGATCGACGCCTGTATCGTGGCGACACCTCATTATCAGCACTGCGAACTCGTAAAGGCGTGTCTCAGAAAAGGCCTCCACGTCATGTGCGAGAAGCCTGCAGGCGTCTACACGAAAGAAGTGCGGGAGATGAATGCCGAGGCGGATCGCCATCCGGAACTGGTTTTTGGCATGATGTTCAACCAGCGCACCAATCCGGTTTACTGGAAGATGAAGGCCATCGTAGACTCCGGGCTGTACGGACAGATCCGGCGCACCAACTGGATCGTTACGGACTGGTACCGCTCCGCAGCTTATTACAATTCGGGCGGATGGCGCGCGACCTGGGCCGGCGAAGGCGGCGGCGTGCTTTTGAATCAGTGTCCTCACCAGCTCGATCTGTTTGTCTGGATCGCCGGAATGCCCGTCCTCGTGGATGCACATTTGTCTTACGGGAAATGGCACGACATCGAAGTCGAGGACGACGTCACGGCTTATGTGGAGTATGAAAATGGTGCGACAGGCGCCTTCATCACCTCCACGGGCGACCCGCACGGCACCAACCGCTTTGAGATCCAGATGGACCGCGCACAGCTGATCGTTGAGAACAATCAGTTGAAATTCTATGAACTTTCAGAGTCTGAACCGGAGTTCTCCAGGAGGAACACGAGCCCCTTCGCGCATCCTGAAGCCACGGAGATCCCGGTCGGAACGGACGATCCGAACCCGCAGCACGTGGGTGTTCTGAACGCTTTTGCCGCAAAGATCCTCGGGAAGGGCGAACTTGTCGCGGACGGCAGGGAAGGAATCAACGGACTGACCTTGTCGAATGCCATGCATTTGTCCTCCTGGACAAGCGGGCCGGTCAGGATCCCATTTGATGAAGATCTGTTCCTCGAAGAACTGAATAAGCGCAGGCGCTCCTCACGGGCGAAAACGCAAGTGAACGACACGGTGGCGGATCTGGAAGGCACATACAACGGCACCTCAAAGAACAGGTAAGCCCTGAAAGAACGAAAGAGTCAATCATAGTGTAAAACACAGCGGACCGCCGAAGAGCGGACGCCATGCCTAAGGGCAGGAAAGGAAACGACATGCTGACAAAGGAAATGGAGCAGTATGTATCCGGACATGTGGAGGAACTGAAACAGTTCATCCGTGATCTTGCGCCGATCCCCGCGCCGTCTCATCACGAAGACAAGCGTGTGGAATGGGTGAAGGCCTGGATGGAAGCACAGGGGGCGGAAGGCGTTTTTGTGGATGAAGCGAAGAACGTCATCTGGCCGTATCACGTGACCGAGGACAATGACCTTCTGGTCGTCATGGCACATACGGACGTGGTGTTTCCGGACACGACGCCGCTTCCTTTCCGGGAAGACGAAAAGTATTTCTATTGCCCGGGTGTCGGTGATGATACGGCGCGGCTTGCAACCCTCATGCTTTCGGCCAAGTATTTTGTACAGAACAAGAAGACTCCCAGAATGGGCATCCTCTTCATCGCCAATTCCTGCGAAGAAGGCCTTGGCAATTCCCTCGGCGCCCAGACTGTTCTGAAAAACTACATGCCGCGGATCAAGTATTTCGTTTCCAACGACGGCGGTCTGGATTCCATCGTGAACCGTGCGGTCGGCTCACATCGCTATCACATTACCGTGACGACCATCGGCGGTCATTCCTGGGGCGCTTTCGGAAATCCCAACGCGATCTACGAACTGTCCGACCTTCTGCATGACCTTTACGCCTTCCCGATCCCGGTGAAGGAAAATGCGAAGACCACCCGGAACGTCGGAACGATCCAGGGCGGCACCTCCGTCAACACGATCGCGCAGAAGGCAGAATGCCTGTTTGAGTATCGTTCGGATGATGAAGAGTGCCTCGCTTACATGGAGAAAAACTTCAGGGAGATCGTCGGAAAGCATCAGGGCACCGGAAACGCGGAGTTTACAGTCGATCTGGTCGGCAACCGTCCCTGCGGCATGGCAGGCGAAAGAGCGGAGCAGAAGGCGCTGGAACAGATTGCGGAAGAGACTCATATGGAGATCACCGGCCGTAAACTGAATTATCACAGCGGCTCGACCGACGCGAATTTCCCGCTGAGTTACGGCATTCCGGCAGTGACCATCGGAAGCTGCACTTCCTTCGGCACGCATACCAGAGAAGAGTACCTGGAACTGGCCTCTTTAGAGCCCGGATTCAGATATTTTATGAATTTCCTCGCAAGATTCTTCGAGGACTGATTTCGGAAAGAATCCCCGGAAGGCCGGCAGGGCTGTTCAAGGGAAGCAATAAGGAGAAATATCATGGCGGAAGCTATTGAAAACTGCACACATGACTGTTCCACCTGCAGCGCGAACTGCGGTGAACGTGACCCGAAAAGCCTGATCGCTCCCCAGAATGAGCGCTCAGACATCAAAAATGTGATCGCCATCATGTCCGGAAAGGGCGGCGTCGGCAAGTCTTATGTGACTTCGCTTCTGGCCTCGGCTGTCGCGAAACGCGGCGCAAGGGCCGCCATTCTGGATGCCGACGTGACCGGACCTTCCATTCCGAAGGCCTTTGGTTTGAAAAATGAAGCGGAATCGGACGGGACTTTCCTGATCCCCGCCACGACAAAGAGCGGCATCAAGGTCATGTCCATGAACCTTCTTTTACCGGAAGCCACTGATCCCGTCGTGTGGCGCGGACCTGTGATTGCGGGTGCCGTGAAGCAGTTCTGGACGGACGTGGCATGGGATATGGTCGATTATATGTTTGTCGACATGCCTCCGGGAACCGGCGACGTGCCGCTTACGGTCTTCCAGTCGCTTCCGGTCAGCGGGATCATTGTCGTCACGAGCCCGCAGGATCTGGTCTCCATGATCGTCGAGAAGGCGGTGCGGATGGCCGGCCTGATGCAGATCCCTGTGCTCTCCATCGTGGAAAACATGAGTTACTACAAGTGCCCGGACTGCGGAAAGGCGCATGAAATCTTCGGCCCGTCCCACGTCAAGGAACTGGCCGAAAAGTACGGCATTAAAGCCTGCTCGCGCCTGCCGCTCAGCGAAACGGCTGCGGAGCATATGGACAAAGGCACCGTCGAAGAAGCCGAGGTGCCTGAACTTCAGGGTACGATTGACCGGATTTTCGGGATCGAATAAAAGAGGGATCAGAGATTCTCAAGGCCGATGATAATGCCCTGAAGGATGCTCTTTCCGGTAGAGCCGCCGTAAGCCGCGAGGCGATCGGCGGCTTTTTCGACGTTTTTGTTGGTACGGAGGGCTTCCATGAGCGTCAGCACCGGCTCGATGAATTCGCCGTAGAAGGCGGTCATCATAAACTTCAGGCCGAGGTCTGTCGTGGAACCATCCAGCCTTCTGAACAGTTCATAGAAATCCGCCCGGCTGAAGCCGCTTCTGATCTGAAGCTCCGGCTCTCCGTTGGTGGACGTTTTCTGAAGCACGGCCGTGATCCCGACGATCGCATCGTCCGCGGCCGGAGAGAGGCCGGCGCCGAAACCGACGTGGTCCAGCACCTCCAGCGGATTGCCGCTTCCGGCATAGCGGTCCAGAGCGTTCAGGATGATCATGGCGCTTGCCGTCTGTTTCAGTCCCTCGATGGGCGCCTTCCGGTGGAGGAGAGTCCGTATGGCTTCCGGATCCAGCGGTCCGCGGTTCTGCATGAGGCAGTAGGAGGGATCATTTTCAAAAACGATCTCCAGAATGTCCGGCATGGTCGGCCGTTCTGCCACCTCAATGACCACGTGCGCATCCGTGACCATGGCGTTCCATCCAGTCTGCAGTCTCTGAACGCGCGCAAAGTCCATGTTCCGAAGAACGATGCTGTCGGGCGTCCGTGCCTCGCTTTCCGGGAATAACGTCAGGAGTCTGGTCTCTTCGCCGTAGTTGAAACGAATGTTTACAGCGTTTTCAAAGACAGAGTGGACCGTTCCGTAAAATGTGCCGCCTTTTTGAGTAAAAAATATGTTTGCCTTGACTGCATTTGTCCGATACATGGGTCTCTCCAAACGTTATTCAACAAGACCGCTGACCCTTTCGGGGGCGGAGGGGAACTGAAATGGACGGACTCCCTTAGCGTGGCCGGGAGCATTTTTGCCGGCGCGAGGCCAGATTGAAACTATGGGAAGTATAACCTATGAACAGAGGGAAGGGCAAGCCTTTTTCACGCTTTTCCTCCTAAAAATCTGACATTTTTCAATAGTTATGCTATGATAAGAAGCAAGTAAATCAATTGGAGGATGCGGTATGCAGGCTTTTGACGAAAAATATTGTCTGGAGACCTTGAAAGAGCTTCTGAAAACGGACAGTACGACCGGGCAATATGAGGAGATCCAGGAACTGATCTGCTCCATGCTGGATGAACTGGGCTATCCCTATGAAGTTACGCACAAAGGCGGCGTGATCGTCGATCTGGGCGGCGAGGGCGATCCGCTTCTCGTAACCGCTCATGTGGACGATATCGGTCTCATGGTGCGTCACATCAATGCCGACGGTACATTGAACGTCTGCCCCATCGGCGGCCTGTATCCCTTCTACAGTGTGATGGAAAATGTCCGTGTCTACAGCCGGGACGGATCCGTCCACACCGGCATGGTCTGCCGTACGCCCAACTCCATTCATGTGACAGAGGAAGAGCTTCGCAAGGAGATCGGAGATTTCCGCAAGAATGTCTGTGTCGTCCTGGATGAGCCGGTAAAGAGCGCCGCGGAGACGGCTGCGCTGGGCATCTCAACGGGAGACATCATCGCGCTGGATCCCCGGCCGGTCTTTGAAAACGGATATATCAAGTCTCATTTTATTGATGACAAGGCGGCGGCTGCGATCCTCTTTACGATCATGCGGCTGCTCCGGAAGGAAGAGATCGAACTCTACCGCAAAGTCTATTACTACTTTGCCATGTATGAAGAGATCGGCCACGGTACGACTTACATGCCAAGGGACGTCCGCGACATGATCGCCGTGGACATTGCGCCGACCGGCCCGCAGCAGAATTCTGATGAGCGGAAAGTCACGATCTTTGCGAAAGACTCGCGCTTCCCGTATCACTGGGGACTCACGAATGAACTTCGCGATACGGCCGAAGAGAACGGAATCGATTATGTCATGGATGTGTTTACGCCTCACTACGGCACGGACTGCGATCCCGTCATCAGCGCGGGCTACGATGTGCGCCACGCCGCCATCGGCTTCGGCACCGCCAACAGTCACGGCTACGAACGAACCCACGTCGAAGGCCTGAGAAACACCTACGAGCTTCTCCTCGCCTACATCCTCAAATAAACCCGGCGGCTTCAGCCGTCCCACGGCGCCCCGCGCGCCATATTCCCACGGCGCCCCCGCCTTCCGGCCGGGCGCCGTTTTCATGCCTGCGGGTCTGTCCCCCGGCTTGTATGCGCCTTTTTGTATGCCCCCG
>DBVJ01000037.1:3714-4352 GCA_002308115.1 Lachnospiraceae bacterium UBA1267 | reverse complement strand
GTCGGGATGGTCGTGTTGCGCTCGATCAGTCTCGTGGCAACGCCGCCCAGCGTTTCGATGGAAAGCGACAGCGGTGTGACGTCCAGAAGAAGGATGTCGCCGGTGCCGGCTTCGCCGGAAAGCTTGCCGCCCTGGATCGCGGCGCCGATCGCGACGCACTCGTCCGGGTTCAGGGTCTTACTGGGCTCATGGCCGGTCAGTGCGCGGACCTTGTCCTGTGCGCTGATCATACGGGTGGATCCGCCGACCAGAAGGACCTTGGAAAGTTCAGAGGCAGAAACGCCGGCATCACGCAGCGCGTTCTGTACCGGGATGGCCGTACGCTCGATGAGGTCGCGTGTCAGCTCGTCGAATTTCGCGCGCGTCAGGTTCATGTCCAGATGCTTCGGGCCTTCGCTCGTGGCTGTGATGAACGGCAGGTTGATATTCGTGGTCGTCGCGGTGGAAAGCTCTTTCTTCGCCTTCTCGGCCGCTTCCTTCAGACGCTGAAGCGCCATTCTGTCGGTGCTGAGATCCACGCCTTCCTGCTTCTTGAATTCATCGATCATCCAATGGGTGATCTTCTCGTCGAAGTCATCTCCGCCCAGATGCGTATCGCCGTTGGTGGCCAGGACTTCGATGACGCCGTCGCCGATCTC
>DBVJ01000037.1:0-3589 GCA_002308115.1 Lachnospiraceae bacterium UBA1267 | reverse complement strand
TCCAGACCGGCAATACGGCCGGCGTCCTTGGTTGCCTGACGCTGTGCGTCGTTGAAATACGCAGGAACCGTGATGACGGCTTCCGTGACCGGCTCGCCCAGATAGTTCTCCGCATCCTTCTTCAGTTTCTGAAGGATCATCGCAGAGATCTCCTGCGGGGTGTACTGCTTGCCATCGATGGTCGCTTTGAAGCTGGTGCCCATGCGGCGCTTGATGGAAGAGATGGTGCGGTCCGCGTTCGTGACGGCCTGGCGCTTTGCCGCCTCGCCGACGAGACGCTCGCCGTTCTTAGTGAAAGCCACGACAGAAGGCGTTGTGCGGCTGCCTTCCAGGTTCGTAATGACGACCGGCTGTCCGCCTTCCATGACGGCCACGCAAGAGTTCGTCGTACCTAAATCAATACCAACAATCTTTCCCATGATTATGTTCTCCTTTATTGCTGTGAATATGTTTTTATGATTGAGGGGCCTTCGGCCCTTTTTTCTTCTTCCGGAAACCCTTGGGCTTCTTTAAATGGTCCTTCATCGCGGTGAAGAAGCGTCCGTGCCGCGTCCCCTATTTGACGACGCTCACCATCGAGTGTCTGAGCACGGTGCCTTTGAAGGTATATCCCTTCTGGAGTTCCGCGGCGACCGTATTCTCTTCCAGTTCGTCGTTCTCCACCTGCATGACCGCGTTGTGAAGCGTGAGGTCAAATGGCTTTCCTTCCGCGTCGATGGGTTCCACGCCCAGATCCGTAAGCGTCTTCATCAGCTGCTTATAGATCTTGTCCATGCCCTGGAAGACCGGATCGTCACGCTTCTCTTCCGGAACGCTCTGCATGCCGCGTTCGAAACTGTCCACCACGTTGAGGATGTTTGTGAGGACCTTCGCTTCACCTGACTGGAACTGTGAAGCCTTCTCCTTGTCGGTACGCTTCCGGTAGTTGTCGAATTCCGCCATAAGCCTCAGATAACGGCCGTTCAGTTCTTCGATCTTCGCGTCTCTTTCGTCTGCTTCAGGCTTTTCTTCCGGCTCTTCCTTCGGCTGATCTTCGACCGTTCCTTCCACGGTCTCTTCCGTTTCTTCCCGGGCAGGCTCCTCCGTTTCAGTCTTCTCTTCTACGGTTTCTTCGGTTTTTTCTTCCTGTCCGGTCTCTTCCCGGAGTTCTTCCTCAGTCATTTGGGTTCTCCTTAGTTTTCATTCTTATGATAGACGCTGTCCAGCTGGTCCAGGACCGTCTGGAGCGTGCCGACCACATTTTCGTAATCCATGCGTTTCGGACCGACGATGCCGATCACGCCGCGGAGTCCGTTTCCGAACTCGTAGTTTGCGGTGACGACGGAGCAGTTCTGCATGCCGCGCATGGCGGTCTCCTGTCCGATGTACACCTGGATCGGATTCTTCTGGGCGTCCTGCGTGTTTTCGCCGAGCCGTTCGAAGAATTCTTCCTTGTTCTCGATGTTCCTCAGGATCTCGCTGGCCATCTGGCTTTCGGCAAGTTCCGGATAGCGGAAAATGTTCGTCGTGCCGCTGGTGTAGACTTCCGGCTTCTCGTCCGATGACTGCTCGATCATCTCGGTCGCTGCTTCCAGGACCTTGCTGATGACCGGCCCGTATTCGCCGCTCTGCTCCCTGAGCCTTCTGACGAAGGAAATGGTCAGGTCGTCGAGAGACTTGCCTTGAAGCGCCGAATTCAGAAGCACGTTCAGCCTCAGAAGATCTTCGTCCGTATACGGAACGTCCACGTCGATGACCTTGTTGCGGACCTCGTTGGTCTCCAAGACGATGACGGCCACCAGATGCCGGCTGTCCAGTCTGGAAAGCTGGATCAGTTTCAGCGCGCCTTCCGAATAGTCCGGGCCTGCGATCAGCGTCGTATAGCGCGTCTTCTGGGAGATCATGTCCGCCATCCGTTTCAGGACGGTTTCGACACGTTCCAGCCGGTCCTCCATGAAGTTCCGCATGTCGATGATCTTCTGGTCGTTCTCGGCCATCAGTTCATCCACATAGAAGCGGTAGCCCTTGTCCGTCGGGATGCGTCCTGCGCTGGTGTGCGGCTGGGCGATGTAGCCCATCTCCTCCAGATCGACCATCTCGTTCCGGATCGTGGCGGAACTCACGGACATCTCCGGATCCTTCGAGATCGTACGGGATCCGACCGGTTCACCGGTCGCAAGATAAGTCCGAATGATCGTTTTCAGTATCTTTTTCTTTCTCTCATCCAGGTTCATCGTGATACCTTCCCGTCGGTTGTTAGCACTCATCGTGGTCGATTGCTAATCTACGTGATCAATATAATATAAGCACTCGCCGCTGTCAAGTGCTGATTTGGCTGAAATGGTAAAAATTGTGTGAACTCTGCGCACACTTTTCTGCCGCGTTTCCTTCCTGTCTGCTTTATGGTATAGTATATGAAAAGATGACTGGCACGATCGTTCCGTCCGTTCGAACGATATGTACTCCCAGGAGGTATGATATGAAAAAAGGCGGTCCCGTCCGCACAATTCTCAAATGTTTTCTTTTCGCTCTTCTGATGGTGCTTTCAAGTATCGGCGGCATGCTGACGGTCATGTTTGTCGATATTTCCCCCATCGTCTTTATCTTTGTGATCGCATTCGCTCTGCTGGCGCTCCTTTATTTTCTGTTGCGGAAGCTTCTGGTGCCTTCGGTGATCCGCATGAACGCGGTCATCACAGGCATCTCTGTCCTTGTGGTCACGATCCTCTTCATTGCGTCAAAGGGAAACACCGAAGGGAGGCTCTTTCATGACACGCTGCCTTTCCTCTACATGTTTATCGCGCCCGGTTTCTTTCTGATCCAGTTATATCAGGAAGGAACCGCCGTACTGGCGCTCATGACTCCGCTATTCACGCTCCACGCGCTTTTATTGTCCATTCTGTTTCAGAAACGCTTCGCCGTCTTCAAAAAGCTCCTTCCCATCGCAGCCGCTTCCCTCTTTCTGGTTCTGGCCGGAATCTCTCTTGGCTTTTACCTGAACCGTCCCGCAAAACGCTACGCCGGTCACGGATTCAAATACATGCACGGCTATTCCAGCACGGATTTTTCGGATTACATGGTCTACAGCGATCCATCAAAGCTCGTGAGCCTTGATCATCCGGCCTCTCTCACGATCGAAGGCGCGGAGAACATGCCGGAAATGGACGGCGCGGAAGCCTGCTATCCGGTCTATGCGGCGGTGGCCAAAGCTGTCTACAAGGATATCGATCGCATCGAGAGGCAGGCGCTCAACGAAGGGACCAACGATTACGCAAACGGGAAGATCGTCCGTTTCACGAATACGATCAATGGCTTCAACCAGCTGATCTATTCGGACAACGGAACATACCACGTGGACCTCTTCTTCGGTGCACGCCCGTCGAAATCGCAGCTGGAAAGCGCCAAAGAAGAAGGCGTGGACCTCTTGATCACGCCCATCGGGAAAGAAGCCTTCGTTTTCTTCGTAGAGCCAGACAACCCGGTCACAAACCTGACGAGCGACGAGATCCGGAAAATCTATTCCGGTGAGATCACGAACTGGAAGGAGGTCGGCGCGCCGACGGGCACGAAGATCATCCCGTTCCAGCGCAACGAGGGAAGCGGAAGCCAG
>DBVJ01000010.1 GCA_002308115.1 Lachnospiraceae bacterium UBA1267 | reverse complement strand
CTGGTGGCAAATGACGACGCGCATGCGCTGATCACCTACGGCCTCCGTAACTCGTTCACGGATACTTCCGGCTTTACGGATTATCCGGTGCAGATGGCCGCTGTCGCGGTCGTGTCGCTTCCCTTGTTCCTGGTCTTCATTTTCCTTCGCAAGTACATCATGAAGGGCGTGAGCCGGAGCGGCATCAAGGGTTAATCAGGTTTCACAAACATTTTTACAATAGGGAGAGTAAAAATTATGAAGAAGTTTAGTTTGATCCTTGCGATCCTTTTGGTCCTGTCCCTGGTCTTTTCGGCCTGCCAGAGCAGCACGCCGACCGATAAGCCGGACAGCGAGACCAAGGTGACCCAGAAGGGCGACGACGACAAGACACCCACGAATCCGCCTGAGACCAATCCGCCGGTGGAAGAGGGCTACGACGGCAGCGAAGTGACGATCCGGTTCTACCACACCATGGGCCAGAACCTGTCGAAGGTGCTCGACGAATACATTCCCGAGTTCAATGCGCTGTTCCCGAACATCCACATCGAGTGGCAGCAGGTCGGTGGCTATGACGACGTCCGCGACCAGATCAAGACGGAGATCACCGTCGGCAACCAGCCGAACATTGCTTACTGCTATCCGGACCATGTGGCGCTTTACAACAAGGCCGGCGCGGTCCAGACGCTGGATGAACTCATCGGCAGCAAAGCCGAAGTGAAGCATGCGGACGGCACGACCGAGATCCTTGGCCTTACGGACGAGCAGATTGCCGACTTCATCGAAGGCTACTACAAAGAAGGCACCGCGTTCGGCGACGGCCTGATGTACACCATGCCTTTCTCGAAGTCCACGGAAGTTCTTTACTACAACAAGACCTTCTTTGAGAAGAACAACCTGACTGTCCCGACCACCTGGGATGAAATGTACGACGTCTGCAAGAAGATCAAAGCGCTTGAACCCAAGTCCACGCCGCTCGGCTATGACTCGGAAGCAAACTGGTTCATCACCCTCTGCGAGCAGAACGGTTCCGATTACACCAGCGCCACGGGCGATCATTTCCTGTTCAACAACGAAACCAACCGTGAATTCATGAAGAAACTCAACGGCTGGTATCAGGAAGGCCTGATCACCACGCAGAAGCTGTACGGTTCCTACACCTCAGGTCTGTTCACTTCCAAGGAAGCCGAGCGCGCCTACATGTGCATCGGTTCTTCCGCCGGCGCGACGCATCAGAGACCTGAAAAGGTCGACGGCGCCTATCCGTTCGAAGTGGGCATCACGACGATCCCGCAGGTCAATCCGGCAAGCCCGAAGGCCATTTCCCAGGGCCCGAGCGTCTGCATTTTCAAGAAAGACAACCCGCAGGAAGTCTATGCCTCCTGGCTGTTCGTCAAGTATCTGACCACCACGGTTGCTTTCCAGGCCGACTTTGCGCGTGCCTCCGGTTATGTTCCGGTCATCAAATCCGTCGACCAGGATCAGATCTTCAAAGACTTCGTCGACAAGGCCGACGGCGGCGATTATGTCGCGGCGCTTTCCATGAAGGTCTGCTTAAGCCAGACGGATGCATACTTCGTTTCCCCGGCTTTCGTGGGTTCCTCCACTGCCCGTGACGAGGTCGGCTCGCTTCTTCAGAAATGCCTGAGCATCACCGGCGACCTGGATTCTCAGATCGAAGGCGCGTTTGAAGACGCTGTGGATGAGTGTGAGTATCAGAACTAAGTATCAGTATTCTATGCGGTGGCCAACATGAAAAAATGGATCCGTTTAACCGCATACCTGTTCCTTCTGGCGAGCATTCTGTCCGTCCTGGTTTCCTGTAATCAGAAAAAGACGGATCCGGCTCCTTCCGGTGACACAAACGTCACCACCGAAGCCCCGGACAAGACGACAGAAGCACGCCAGGAGACGACAGGTGCGCCTTCTGATGATACAACCGCGCCCGTAGATCCGTCACAAAAGATCGACTACGCCGGACAGTTGAAACTGAATCTGGATTCCGAGACCAAAAAGTATGAAGTGACCGTCCGTCAGTATGTGGACGGCGACACGACACATTTTGACGTTCCGGAAGACATTTCCGAGAGCGGCGTCCTGAAAGCCCGTTATCTGGGCGTCAATACACCCGAATCTACGGGAACCATTGAAAAATGGGGCAAGCAGGCCAGCAATTTCACAAAAGAAAAACTCAGCTCCGCAACGTCCATTTATGTGGAATCCGACGACGGCAACTGGAACTTTGACAATACGTCTAGCCACAGATGCCTGTGCTGGGTCTGGTACAAACCCCAGGGCGCGAGCGATTATCGCAACCTGAACGTCGAACTTCTGCAGGAAGGCTACGCGATCGCGAACAATTCAGCCGGAAACCGTTACGGCGAGACTTGTATGGCGGCGATCAGCCAGGCGAAGGAACTGGGACTTCACGTCTATTCCGATGAGAAAGACCCGCTGTTCTACGAAGGCGCGGTGCAGGAAGTGACACTGAAGGCGCTCAGGACCACGCCGGACACCTTCCTTGGCATCAACGTCTCCTTTGAAGCAACGATCGTCCGCGAATACAGCAACACGCTGTATGTGGAAGAGTACGACGAGGAAGACGGCATTTACTACGGCATGAACGTGTACTACGGATTCTCCGCAGATCCCGACTGCCTGGCATTCATGAAGATCGGAAACCGCGTGCGCTTTGTCGGCAGCATGCAGTACTACGAGGCAGGCGGCACCTGGCAGATCTCGGGCATTCAGTACAAACCGAGAAAGCCCGAAGAATCCTGCGGCCTTGTGGAAGAAGGCGAGAAGCCGGATTATGTGGTGACAGATCCGTCGCTCTTTACCCGCGGCAAGAAAGCCGTCATCGTGACGAAGCTTTTTGACGGGGAAGCCATGGAAGTCGAAGAGGAGTTCTCCTATGCGGAACTGGTGCTCTCCACCGGTATCGAGTTCAGGGATCTCCACGTGGAAAGCGTGTACACGACCACGAACGATTCCAGCTCCAGCAAAGGCGCCATGACCCTCACATGCAAGGCTCCGGACGGCACATTTATCGATGTGCGTACGGTCGTCCTTCATGATGAAAACGGGGAACTGATCACGGCATCTGCCTATCAGGGCAAGACCATCGATGTCCAGGGCGTTGTGGATTACTACAGCGGGACATATCAGATCAAGGTCTTTGCGCCGGAAGACATTACCGTTCACTGATCCATAAACGATACAGCACTGCTGTGCAAATAAACATCTTCTATTGAAAGAGGTAAGTGATGAAAAAAGTATTGCCATTTTTAGCGATCCTCCTTGCCATTCTTCTGACATTCTCGTCCTGCGCGGGATGTAATCAGAAGACGGACGAGCCGACGGATGCGACTGTCGAAACGACGGAAGCCCCGTCCAAGGATCCCGGCACGACGGAACCCGAGCCCGGTTCGAGCGAGGATCCCGGCGTCGTGATCGATCAGGAGTTCGTGGACAAAGCCGCGGACATGATCTATGAGTTCTACAAACCCGGAAAGACCAACACGGTCTCTGCGGACTTCACGCTTCCCAGCAAAGTGAAATATCAGGGCGTGGACGTCGATGTGGAATGGGTGGTCGTAAGCGGCGACCAGTATGCCAAGATCGGTCCTGCGGATTATGAGAACCTGATCAACGTCATCGTGAACAAGTCCAGCGGCGGCGGCCCCTTCACCATAAAGGGCATCGTGAAAGCCGGAAATTACACGAAAGAGATCGAGTTCAACTACGAGTTGGTGAGCCAGTATGACCTGCTTGTCGCCGCCTATGCGCTGACAGGCGATCAGAAGATCGAGAACTCCACACTGACCGGTGTGATCTC
>DBVJ01000137.1 GCA_002308115.1 Lachnospiraceae bacterium UBA1267 | reverse complement strand
CGCACTGTGGTATATTAGCACTTTGACGCGGGCTTGTAAAGCGTTAATTTGCCTTGAAAACAGGCTTTTTTACTGGAAAACCGGGCATTTCGGCCTTGTCAGTCCAGATCCACCGCATCCGTGTCGCCGGTCTTCTCTCTGGGACCCTCAGGCTTTTTAGTCTCCTCGGGCGCAGCTTCTTTCGCTGTATCTTCCAAAGTCTCGGGTTCCTCTTCCTTCTTCCTGCCCTTGAGGACCAGAAGGAAAATGAGCGACGTGATCGCCGCTCCGCCTAAAACGCCCGAAAGCACGAGCGTCAGCACATCTTTCAGCGAAAGCTTCCTGGTCGTATCCTTGGGCGGAAGCGTGGTTCCGGTATTGGCCTCGTTGGTCTTCGGCGCATAGGTCGCGGCCGTGGAGGAAGAATCGTTTTCTCCGGGTCGTGTCGTAGAACTGGCCTCTTCCGTAGAAGGCTCTCCGTACGAAGCATCGACGTGCAGATAATCATAGCGGAAGAACTGGCCGGCGCCGCGGTGCCAGTAGTACCAGGCCGGCGCGTCGGTGGCTTCTTTCATGCCGTAGACCAGGTAAGTGCTGGAGGACATACCGTCCTGCTTCAGCGCCAGAATATTGACCTGATTGAGCCGCATGGTGATTTGATGTGTATCATCCGGCCACGGAAGATCATTGTCGGGCGTCGCAAAGTAAAAGGCTTCGTCGCCCTCGCCGTCCTCGTCTTCATCCGGTCCATAATAATAGCGGACATAGGTCAGATGGCCCAGTTCGGTCGGACGTCTGCGCTCTTCTTCGGATTCGGAAGCCGCTTTTCTGGATTCTTCTTCGGATTCAGAGGCAGAGATCGACGCTTCTCTTTCCGATTCCGAGGCGGAAATAGATGCTTCTCTTGCAGATTCGGAGGCTTCGATTTCAGATCTCGAGAGCCATTCACGATATTCGGCATCTTCCCGTTCTTTCCTTCTCCGCTCCTCTTCAGAAGCCGAGGCGGAAATGGAGGCTGCGCGGGAAGCGGCTTCAGACTGCTGTCTGGACGCGGCTTCTTCCTGTTCTTTTCGGATGGATTCCTGTGCGGCTCTGGATTGATCCGTCTGTTCCTGCGTGCGCACATAGACGGTGAACACGCCGGATGAAATAGTCGCGGAAGAACTGTCCGAAGCTGAGATCATGGTCACTTCGCTCATGCGGACCCTGAACTCTCCGGCGCGGTCGGCCCGAACCGTGATGTTTCCGTGGAAAGCCGCAAAGTTGCCGGAATAGTCCAGCACTTTATTCTGCGAGGTGCCGCCGTTGATCCCCTGCGCGCAGGCGATCGGCGCAGTGACGGTCAATCCGGAAGGAACTTCGAAGGTGGCTTCCAGAAGAATATTCTCACTTGCGGCGATGGCCCAGCCGATGCTGTATGTGTCGCCGATGTTCAGCGTAACGTCCGTTCCGGCAAACCTGGCGGTTCCGGAAGGCGTGCAGAAAGTACGGCTGAGCGGCAGCGCGAGCGATACAAGCGCCAGAAATGCCGCCAGGATGAACGGAATCGATTTATGTCTGAGTTTTTTCATATGCGTACCCTATTCTTTCCGGTTCTCTCATGATCCGCGTGATCCCGGAATCATGGGAATTGTTTCAGGGTTTCACGATCTTGTCGATCCTCTGCAGGATGTAATCCCGGAGAATGCCGATATCCAGAATGGAGATCCGCTGGTCCGAATCCACGTCAGCCAGCCCGAATTCTATGTCGGTCAGCGTCCTGCGGGACAGAATGGAGTCTCTCTGAATACCGATATCCATGATGTTGATCTTCCCGTCCTGATTAATGTCTCCGGGGCCCAGGCCTCCCGGCTGCTCCGATCCGCTCTCGGTCGGAGGCTCTGTCGGCGGTGCCGTAGGCTCTGTGGGCGGTTCGGTGGGCGTCTCGCCCTGCTCTCTCGTCAATGTAAACCTATAGGTCCTGGTGCTTTCATTTTCCGCCACACAAGTGACTTCCACAGTGCTGGTGCCGATGCCGAGGGCCAATGTAACCTGCGAATAGCGCTTGTCCGAAGCGTAAGACACATTCGGTGCGGTCTCCGTCCCGTCAAAGGTCACTTTGACGTTCACCTTGGAGGTCGGCGCGTAGGCCATGATGTCCAACGTAGCCGTGGAGGACGTTCCGACATTCACATTGCCATACTCCGTCTTGTCCATATTGAAACCGCTTAAGGAAGTCCCGTTGACGTAGATGGAGCCGAGCTTGTAGTTCGGATTCCGGTTGTCCGTGGGTCTTTGGCAGACCGCGGCAGGCATATCTTTGAAAACGGGGATCACGAAGACTGCCGGAGCCGTCGAGGTGACCGTGGAAAGCATGTTTCTGAGCGTCCGGCATTCGGTCTGCGGCGCCGTGAGGTTCTGCATGTACTGGCCCCACAAAGAACGTGTGGACGCGGAATCCACGTTGAATTTCTGGGTGTAAAGCGTGGGTTGTCCGGCTTTGACCAGTTTCTTGGCAAACTTCTGAATACCGCCGTATAAGGCTTTCCAGCGTGTGTCCCAGCCTTCGTTCCGGGCTTCCTGGAGACCATTTGCGATGATCTCCGCCTGGGAGCTTCCGCCGGCGCCCATGTTGAAATAGTTGTAATAACCGCTCTCTCCGGAGATCAGGGGGCTTCCGCCGTTGCCCTGCTCCTGAAGGAGACGCGCGGTGACCATGGCCTCATTTATGCCCACTTCGGCGCAGGCCTTCGCGATGGCCTCCGCATAGGTCATGTAATGATAAACGATCATGATCTCCGGCTCGGAAGACTCGGTCGGCTCCTCGCTCTCTGTCTCGCTTTCGGATTCCGATTCCGTGGGTGCTTCGGTGACTTCGATCTCTTCGTAATAGTCCCATACGTCCGCGCTCTCGCGGTCCTGAAGCCAGAAGGTATTGCCGGTCGTTCGGAAAATGTTCTCGATGAGCGGGATGACGGCGCTTTCATCGTTGCCGATCCGGTTGGAGCCGTCAAAGAACTGGAAAATCTGCTCTTCGGTCAGGAAATTCCGGGGATCCATGCAGTAAGCCATGGCAGCCTCGGATGCCTGATACCATTTGCCGCTGTCCTTGGGGACCCAGGAGTTGGAGGCCCAGTTATAGGCGCCTTCGATGTCCGTGGAGTACCAGGCCAGAGTGATGCCCAGATTCGACGTGTTGGCATAATAAACGAGGTTCCGGTTCGGATAGGTTTCCGTATAATAAGACTGCGCCTTGTTGGGATACATGGCGGAATAAGCCGGATCCGCAGTGTGGTCGAAAAGCCGCGCCCAGGTAAAACCGGTATACATGGCCTTGAATGACCAGTTCGGATGTGCCTGAAGGAGTCCCTTCAGACTCGAGCGGTAGCTTTCAGGAAAATAGGTATCGATCTGATCCGCGGAACTGACTGCCGGGGAGTAATTGCATTGTCCGGTCGAATAATAGGAAGACCAGTCCGCAAGCACTTCCGGGGTTTTCACAAAAAGGCAGAGGACGACCAGAAGAAGCGCCAGGATGCCTGCCGCGATCCGGATCATGAAATTGTTACGAAAAGAATACTTCATGAAACAAGGTCCTCTATCTGCTCTGCGCCCTGAAATTTGGCTTAAATACAAAAAACCGACTACTAACAGTCGGTTTTGAGTATATCACGGCACAAGGGCCGGGTCAATGATTTATGACAAAATTATTACGGTTTATGTAAGATTTTCGTAACATTCCCGCCTTCCCGAACGAATTCCGCCGCATAGGCTTCCGGTGCGGAAAACGCATAGGACACCGCTCCGTTGTCATACAAAAACGCCGCGCAGTCTGTCAGAGCAATGGCCGGAAGATCAAAAGACCTGGCGATCTCGTCAAAGCGCTCTCTTCCGGGAAGGTTGTAATGCGGACAGAACAGCGCCGGATAGACACCCGTGGACGGACGTATCAGCCGGAAGTTCCAGCCCTCTTCATCTTTGTAGCGGTCACTGTCGGTATAGCCGTCCGTGAACCAGCAGATTGCACCGGCGGACATGCCCGAAAGCACGGCGGAGTCTTCCTCGAAGATCCTTTTGAGTTTCCGGTCCAGTCCGAACTGTTCCCAGACTTCCAGCATGTATTCCGTATTGCCGCCTGAGACGTAGATGATATCTGCCCAGTTCAGGAGCGCGTCCATCTCTTCTTCGGTATAGGATGAGCGGACCAGCGCCAGTTTCCGCATCACCGTTCCGCGGCAGACACGTTTAAACGACTTCTTGCAGCTGGTCTGGGGATTCGTGGAATCCTCCGCGGCCGTCCCGATATATAGGATGTTGGGGATCGCTTTCCCCGACATTTCGACGATTCTCCGGACCAGTTCATCCGTTTCTTCAAATGTGCCCCCGCCGATCGCGGCAAATCTGCCCATTTTCTCTCCCCTAAGTCCGTAACACAGGCATATCCTCATGAAAACGCCCGGAATATGCTTCCGGGCGTTTCTCACTCATCTCTTCCCGTAGGTCTTGTCTCCCATGGCGTCCGCGAATTCCGCGAGCGCTTTCTTCTGCTTTAAATTCAGAAGCGTCGGCGTCACGATCGTGAGAATGACATAGTGATCGCCGCGATCTTTCGGATTACGCACATTCGGGATGCCTTTTCCTCTCAGGCGCTCTCTCGTACCGCTCTGCGTGCCAGGTTTGACCTTGTATTCCACCTGGCCGTCCACCGTTTTCACGATGATCGTTCCGCCCAGCGTAGCCGTCGCGTACGAGATCTTCTCTTCGGTATAGACGTCGTATCCGTCGCGTTCGAAATGGTTCGAAGTCGATACGACCACGTCGACCAGCAGGTCTCCGCGTTCGCCGCCGTTCACACCGGGCTCTCCCTTTCCGGCGACACGCACGGCCTGGCCGTTGTCGATGCCGGCAGGAATATTGACCTGAATGGTCTTGCGGGTGGTGATGTAACCGGTGCCGCGGCAATCCGGGCATTTCTCTTTGATGATCTTGCCGGAGCCGCCGCAGTCCGAACAGGCTCTCAGTGTTCTGGTCATGCCGAACAGAGACTGCTGCGTGTACGATACCTGGCCGGTGCCTCCGCAGGTCGGGCAGGTCGTTTTCTGCGTGCCGGGCTTCGCGCCGGATCCGCCGCAGGTCTTGCATTCTTCCTTGTAATTGTAGGTAATGCTCTTGGTGCAGCCCTGAACCATCTCCTCAAAGGAAATCCGCACGGTCTGCCGGATGTTTGCGCCGCGTAAAGGCCCGGAATTTCTTCCCGCCGTACCGCGTGTAAAGCCTGAGAATCCGGAGGAGCCTCCGCCGCCGAACAGATCGCCGAAGAGATCGCCCATTCCGCCGAAAATATCGGAGAAATCCGCGGTACTGAATCCGCCGCCCGAGAACCCCGCGCTGCCGTCGAACGCTGCATGGCCGAACTGGTCATACTGCTTCCGCTTTTCAGGATCCGAAAGGACCGCGTAAGCCTCGGACGCCTCTTTAAACTTGGCTTCGGCGTCCTTGTCGCCCGGGTTCGCGTCCGGATGGTACTTCTTCGCGAGCACACGGTATGCTTTTTTCAGGTCGTCCGCGGAAGCATCCTTCGATACGCCGAGGACTTCATAATAATCGCGTTTCTGTTCTGCCATAGGTTTCCTTTCGGGGCTGTGCCGTGCGCCGTTCTGGCGCACGGCACTTTGGCTCCGTTCTGGTTATACGGTTTCAGTCGTTCAGACTTCCTTATAGTCGCCGTCCACGACGTCGTCGCCGCCGTTCTGGCCGTTGTTCTGGTTCTTCTGATCCGCGTAAGGATCGGTGTAGGAACCCTGCTGGCCGGCGTACTGGCTCTGCGCCTGCTCATACATTTTGCTGAAGAGCTGCTGTGCGCTGTTCATGAGGGTATCCCTCTTGGCCTTCAGTTCTTCGGTCTGTTCCGGCGTGACGTTGTTGATGTCGGTGGAGTTGACCAGATCCTCAAGAGCCTTCAGGTCATTTTCCACAGTCGCTTTCAGCGTGGGATCCAGCTTGTCGCCGACCTGATTCATGGACTCGCGGGTCTGGTTCACCAATGCTTCCGCGTCGTTTCTGGCGTCGATGCCTTCCTTGCGGGCCTTGTCCTGTGCCTCGAATTCCTTGGCTTCACGGACAGCCTTTTCAATATCCGCATCGGACATGTTGGAGCCGGCGGT
>DBVJ01000120.1:21234-24660 GCA_002308115.1 Lachnospiraceae bacterium UBA1267 | reverse complement strand
TCAAGGGCGGCATGATCAACTGCCAGCGCGAGATGAAGCGCGCGGTGGACTGCGGATACTGGAACCTCTTCCGCTACAACCCCGCAAACACCGAGCAGCCCTTCTCGCTCGACAGCAAGGCGCCCGGCACGGACGAGGATTATCTGGCCTTCCTGATGAACGAGGCCCGCTACTCCGCGCTCACGCGTTCCTTCCCGGAGCGTGCGGAGAAGCTCTTCAACGAGGCTGCCGAGAACGCAGTGCTTCGCTACAACCATCTGCTTGAACTGAACGAAATGTTCAAGAAAGAGGCGGAAGCCTGACGGAAGCGACAAATGAGCTCCCATGAGTTCATGAACTGAAAAGGCGGGAAGGCAGGCAACACTGCCTTCCCGCTCCCGTTATTCCGTAACATTTACGCCCGTTGTGCGTTGAAGGCATGACTTGAACCAGGGCCTCCCCGCGTAAGGGAAGAGAAGCCCGCTTACAGTATGTGAGGTGACAAATGGACCCGAAGCTCAGAGTCCCGACAGGCAGGATACAGACCCTTCAGATCTTCAGGCTGACGCCCTACGGCGCATACGTCGGCCTTCCGGGCATGGACCCGGACTATGCGATCCTTCTTCCGGCGAAGCAGGTGCCGGAAGGCGCGAAGGCCGGAGATACGGTCACGGTCTTTACTTACCGTGATTCCGAGGACCGGCCTGTGGCCACGACAAGAAAGCCTTTGGCGGAGGCCGGCTCGTTCGCCTATCTCAAAGTCAAGGCTGCGACGAAGATCGGCGCATTCCTGGACTGGGGGCTTGAAAAGGACCTCTTCGTACCATTTAAGGAACAGGAAGAGAAACTCGAGGCCGGCCGCGAGGTCATGGTCTATATATATCTCGACAAAGCGGACCGCCTTCTCGCGACGACACGGATCTACGATCATTTAAGCCCCGCCCCGAAGGGCGCTTTCCGGAAAAATGACGAAGTGACCGCCGTCGTTTACCGGACGCAGCGGGATTTCGGCGTCTTTGCCGCGGTGCTTCCGAAGGAAGATGCGGCGGAGAAGGGCCGTGCTTATCGGGAATTGTATTTTGGACTGGTTCCGAAAGAGATGGTCTTCACGAAATACCGCGTCGGGGATATCTTTGCCGGACGCGTGATCCGTGTGCGGGAAGACGGCAAGCTGGATCTTTCCACCCGGAAGCGGGCTTTTGAACAGCTGGACGCCGATGGGGAAGTGATTTTAAAGAAGGCAATGGAATACGGCGGGGAACTTCCGTTCTCGGACAGCGCATCTCCCGAGATCGTGAAACGGGAACTCGGTATGTCCAGAAATGCGTTTAAACGGGCGCTGGGCCATTTGTACAAGGAACACCGTGTAGAGATCCTGGAGGGATCCGTCAGGGTCCTGAAACCGCTCGGTTGATGCGGTTAAGCTTCGGATCCCTGAGACTCAGGCGCCTCCGGCGCCTGAGTTTTTTGCTCGGAGAGCGCCTTCTCCTTCGCCTTTCGCTGCTCTTCCTTCCGCCGCTCCTCCTTACGCTCGGCCGCGCGTTTCCGGGTCAGGAAGGTGTGGACCAGATCGTAACTGTCTTCCAGCTCGTCCTCGTTGCAGACGTTCAAGAGCACGTCGATGTTGTGGCGTGTGGAATAATTGCCTGATTCGCGCACATATTGCGTGATCATGGAGCTTGTGACATCCATGCCGTCGAGCATAAAATCATAAGAAAGGCCGAGTTTATCGTGTAAGAGATTCTGCAGTTTTTTGGAGACCGGCCGCTGACCCCGCTCGATCGATCCGAGATAGCACGCGGAAATGTTCAGATAGGTAGCCATCTGCTCGATCGTGAGCTTCCGAAGGATCCGTTCTCTCCTGAGCCTTCCGCCGACCGTCAATTCTTCCGGCGCCTGCTGAAGAAAGCGGCGCTTTGCGGGGGAGTAGAAGCCTGCGAGATAGGTCTTTTCTCCGTTGTTTCTCAATTCTTTCATATCTGTTTTTCCTCCTTATTCCGGCACTTTCCGTGCCTTTGTATGTACAAAAATACATAACAGAATCATAAGAAGAGTAACAGAAACAAAACGCATCGCTTTCTGTGCAACATTTAGTCAAGAAAGCTTGAAAAATGGCTTCGTTACGCCAAATCCGGCGCACGAAGCCATTTTCACATTGTTATGCACAAAGCGCTTTACCGAAGGGGGAATGCATGTGGAAAGCGGCGGAAAGCCGGATTTCGGCTCTTCCGTTCAGGCACCGCAAAGCCCTCTCGTTCAGACGCCGTATTTCTCTTCCAGGTATGCCACGTAGTACGACGGATCAAAAGCCTCTCCGGTTGCCCGGCGGAGGACTTCTTCCGTATCATAAAGCGCGCCGAAGCGATGGACATGCTCTCTAAGCCAGGCCATGACGTCCGGAACGCGTCCTGCCCTAAGAAGACCGTCCACGTCGATCTCTTCCCGCATCCTGTGCATGATCTGGGCGGCGATGGCGCTTCCCAGCGCGTAGGTCGGGAAGTAACCGTGATAGCCGCCTGCCCAGTGCATGTCCTGCAGCACGCCGCTTCGGTCATCCGAGGGTTCGATACCGAGATATGAACGGTACTTCTCACGCCACGCGGAAGGGAGCTCCGCCGCGGAAAGACCACCCGTGAACAGTTCTTTTTCCAGTTCGTAGCGGATCAGAATGTGTACCGGATAAGTGAGTTCGTCCGCCTGCGTGCGGATGAGCGTCGGCTTCGCGCGGTTCACGGCCCGCATGAAGCGGTCCAGGGAAACGTCTCCGAGTTTTTCCGGGAAAAGCGCCTGAAGCTCTGGGTACAAGGGCTCCCAGAATGCCTGGGACCGGCCGATGTGATTCTCCAGAAGACGCGACTGCGACTCATGCATCGCGGCGGAGATCCCGCCCTGAAGCACGGTCCCTTCATAGCGCGGATCCACATTATGCGCATACCAGGCATGGCCGCATTCGTGGATGGTGGAAAAGATGGCCGCCGTGAGATTATCTTCCCGAAAATGTGTCGTCGTGCGGACGTCGTTCGAAGCGATCCAGCTCGTGACCGGGTGCTCCGTTTCGCCCTGCACGCCCCAGTCCGGGGTGAAGCCGAGATGCGCCTTGAGGATCTCCGAAAAAGCACGCTGTTTTTGAAGATCAAAATGTCCATGAAGGAAGGCGTCGCAAGCCGGCTCTTCGGTTGAAACGCGCCGGATGAGCGGGAGAAGACGCGCACGGACCAGATCGAAGAATGCGTCGTATTTCGAAAGCGTCATGCCGGGCTCGTTCCGCAGAAGCATGGCCTCATAGAGCCGGAGCCCTTCAAGGGAAGCATCCCCGGCCCGGAGTTTTGTGATCTCCTGCGCGCCGTCGATGACCCGCTGAAGATGCGGCTCTAGGATCTCGTAATCATTTGCCTCCATCGCTTCGCCCCAGCGGCGGAAGGCGAGGGACAGGCTTTCCTGCCAGGC
>DBVJ01000120.1:11652-21155 GCA_002308115.1 Lachnospiraceae bacterium UBA1267 | reverse complement strand
CCCGGCTTCAGAACCCTCCGCCCCTCCGTTCTCCCGGGCATCGCTTTCCTCCGCTTCCGGAAGAGCGGACAATGCCTGAAGCACCGGCTCGATCTCGGGATCCTGAAGGATCCGGAAAAGCTCTCCGGAGAGATAAGCCGTCCGTTTTTCCCGGTATTCCGCGCCGCCCCTCGGCGCCACGGTGTTCCGGTCGTAGCCGATCACGGACAATGCCATCCGGTATGCGGAGCCACGGAAAACCCAGTCCTGAAACGATTTGCGAAGTTCTGATTCTGTCATCGAAAGGCCTCCTCATGACTGAAAACGAAGACTTGACCGGCTCCAGTTTATCAGCACGGAAGCATCTCTGTCAAACCCCCGAAAAGGCTTGTCCAAAAGCGCCAACTGGGCTATAATATTCTGTTGTATTATGTAGATACCCACCTAAAGCAAGGGGGATTTTTCCATGAGATTTATTCATCTGTCCGGCCTCAGGCTGGGCGAAGGCGCATTTGACGAACGCTTTCAGATCGATTACCGCGCGGAGCGCGAACAGGCATTCCGCTCGGTGCTGGATGCGGCCCGCGAAGGCGAGATCGAAGCGGTGTTCCTGACCGGCGACGTGATGGACCACGCGCCGAACGAGGAAGAGCTTCGGGAAATGGACGAGCTGTTCCTTACGCTTCCGAAGACCCGTTTCTTCTGGCTCACGGGCGAGAAGGACCGTGTTCTGCCGGGCGACGCCCTCGGAAGCTACGAGTGGAAGAGCAACACGCAGGTCTTTTCAGGCGACTGCATTCAGCGGGTCTTCGTGGCGCGCTACGACCTGGAAGTGACCGGCCTCGGCTGGAATGCGGAAACATGGTCCAAACTCCGGCTCGAGAAACTGACGGCAGGCCGGAAGGGCAAGACGCAGATCCTGCTTCTGCCGCTCTTAAAGGACGACCAGAAGGCGATGCTTCAAAAACTGAAACTGCCCTTCGACTATGTGGGCGTGGGCGGGCCGGATGTCCGCCTCGGCGAGGTCCAGCGGAATCTGTTCTCGCCGGGCGCATTTTCCCCGAAAGGCTTCGACGGCGTGACGCAGCACGGCTGCTTCTTAGGAGAGATCACGAAGGAAGGCAAGAATCCGACCTCGGTGACGGTACGCTTCGCGGCCGGAACGCAGCGGGAATTCATTTCCCTCAAAGTGAACGCCGACGGCAAGATCTCTTACGACGAAGTCGCGGAAGAGGCAGCGCGGGTCATGGATCAGTTCGGGCGCCAGCACATTTACCGCATCACGATCACCGGAAAGGCCAGCCCGGCCCTTTACTTTGAGAGCGACAAGCTGTCTTCACTGGGCAACGTCGTGGAAGTGAAGGACGAAACGAGCCGCGACGAGGCAATCTCCAAACTCATGAATTCGCACCATGACGACGCGCTGGGCCGTTTCCTTCAGGAAATGTCCCCGGACGACGACCAGGAGATCCGCAAAAAGGCGCTTTCCTACGGCGTGGACGCGCTGCTTTCAGTGAAAGGGAGGAAGTAAGCCATGATCATTCTGGAAGTGAAAATCGACGCCTTCGGAAAGCTCAAGGGCAAGACCATTACGCTTCGTCCCGGCCTGAACGTCATCACAGGCGTCAATGAAACCGGCAAGACCACCATTGCGGATTTCGTAAAGGCCGTACTGTTCGGCATGGAAGAGGGCTCGGAAGAGCTGAAGCACTATAAACCCTACGATTTCCAGGGCGTTTACGGCGGCAGCCTCCGTGTGATCCACGAAGCGCTGGTGTATGAGATCGCCAGGGACTTCCTGACCGGAAGCCTGTCCGTGCGCCGCACCTCCGACGATTACGTGCCGCAGGATCAGGAAAAATGGCTGCGCGACGCGGCGGCGGGTCTCACGCTGACGCAGTATGAGCAGAGCGGTTTCCTGGCGCAGGAAGCCTACGCGAAGGACGCGGATCAGTACCGCGAGACCGTGGACAAGGACGAAGCGCTTGCGCATGAGCTGGAAGTCCAGAAGGACTTTGTCGCGGCACGCGCCTATCTTCAGAACATCCGCGCCGGTCTGGAAGCGCATGAAGATCCCACGGTGGGACGGAAACTTTCGGACCTCAAGGACCGCGCGGCGGCGCTTCAGTCCGATCTCAGCATAAAGGCGCAGGCCTATCAGCAGGAGTCGGCTTCCTATGAGTCGGATTCCTCCGCATTCTCCGAAGAGATCGCGCGCACGGAGCGCAACAACCAGGAGAAGGGCGAGCATCTCAAGAACCTGATGATCCAGGAGAAGCAGAAGCTCGCGGAGCACACCGAAGTCAACGAAAAGGCCGCGAAGCGGACCAATATCCCGGCGATCCTGACGATCGCGGCGGGCCTTGTGGCGGCGGTCGGTGCATATTTCTACTATGCAAGCTACGGGATCGACGGCGCGCGGAGGTATATTTTCCTCGGCATCGCGGCGCTTTCGGTGATCCTGTTCCTCGGCGGCATCATCTGGACGGTCCTTCTGTCCGTGTCCCGCGCAAAGGCGAAGAAAGCGCTGGAAGCCAGAAGCCTCTATGCGGGCAGGGCCGAAGACGCGGAACGTGAATATCAGCGTTTCCTGAACCGGGATCCCCGGGTCATGGAGTTCGTACCGGACCGCGGCGCGCGGGAAGGACAGCTCAGAGCCCGCTCGGATGAACTGGCCAGACAGGCGCAGATGCTGGAAGGCATGAACGCCGAACGCATCGACCTTGGGAAGCAGGTGGCGGAAGCCGAAACGGCCTTCGCGAAGCAGGAAGTGATCCGAAACGAAGAGAAGGCCATCGACATCGCTGTGGCGGCTTTCGAGAAACTCGGACATCTGAACGGCGGGACCGACGAAGAACTGATTTCGGAACGCGCCACCGAGATCCTTGCGGAGCTTGGGGACGAACGTTTCCTGGGCGGCATCGCAGAAAATGGCGAAGCGGCCCGGATCTCTGTGGAAGGCGGCATGATCTTCCTCACCGCCGGCGGCAGAAGGCTTCTGTTCTCCGAACTTTCCACGAGCGCCATGCAGCAGGTGCTGTTCTCGGTCAGGCTCGCGATCTTCGAGCAGCTGGACCGTGAGAAGAGGCTGCCTCTGATCCTCGACGAAAGCTTCGCGAATCTGGATTCCAATCGGTTATATCAAGTCATGAAATTCCTCCGCGCCTGCGGGCGGCAGACACTTCTGTTCTCCTGCCAGACGAGAGAGAAAGAAAACATGGAGTAAGACATGATCAGTGTCAACGGCGTCACGCTTCGATTCGGAAAAGCCCCGCTCTTCGAAGACGTCAATGTAAAATTCATCGATGGAAACTGCTACGGCATCATCGGCGCGAACGGCGCCGGAAAGTCCACCTTTTTGAAGGTGATCTCCGGTCAGCTCGAGCCGACCAACGGCACGGTCACGATCACGGCCGGGCAGCGGATGTCCGTTCTGGAGCAGGACCACAACAAATACGATGACAAGACCGTGCTGGACTGCGTCATGGAAGGCAACGCACGGCTCTTTGAGATCATGCGCGAGAAGGATGAGATCTACGCGAAGGCGGATTTCACCGAGGCGGACGGCGAACGCGCAGCGCTTCTGGAGACCGAGTTTTCAGAAATGAACGGCTGGGAGGCGGAGTCCGACGCGGCCGCGCTATTAAATGGTCTCGGCATTGAAGAAGACAAGCATTATGTGCTGATGGGAACGCTTACCGGCCCGGAAAAGGGTAAGGTGCTGATCGCGAGAGCGCTGTTCGGAAACCCGGACATTATCCTGATGGACGAGCCGACGAACGGCCTGGACCTTGCCGCGACGGCCTGGCTTGAGGAGTGGCTCATCAACTTCGACAATCTCGTGCTGGTCGTTTCCCATGACCGTTACTTCCTCAACAAGGTCTGTACGGCCATTGCGGACGTGGACTACCGGAAGATCCAGCTCTACGCCGGCAACTATGATTTCTGGTANNGAGTCTTCCCAGCTCATGATCCGTCAGATGAAGGAAGCCAACCAGAAGAAGGAAGAGCAGATCAAAGAGCTGAAGGAATTCATCGCCCGCTTTGCCGCGAACGCCTCGAAATCCAAGCAGGCCACGAGCCGCAAGCGCGCGCTGGAGAAGATCCAGCTCGAGGAGATCCGTCCGTCCTCCCGTAAGTACCCGTACATCGACTTCCGTCCGGACCGGGAGATCGGAAACGACGTGCTTTCGGTCACGAACCTCAGTAAGACCGTCAACGGCGTCAAGGTCATCGACGACATTTCCTTCACGCTTCAAAAGGGCGACAAGGTGGCCTTCGTGGGCGGCGACGAAATCGCCAAGACCACACTGTTCCAGATCCTGATGGGCGAACTGGAGCCCGACGAGGGCTCGTACAAATGGGGCGTGACCACTTCGCAGGCCTATTTCCCGAAGGACAACGGCCATGAATTCCGCTCGGACATCCGGATCTACGACTGGCTTCAGGGCTATTCGCCGATCAAGGACATCACCTATGTCCGCGGCTTCCTGGGACGCATGCTCTTCGCGGGCGAGGACGGCGAGAAACGCGTCAACATCCTGTCCGGCGGCGAGCGCGTCAGGTGCATGCTGTCGAAAATGATGATCTCCGGGGCGAACGTGCTGATCTTCGACGAGCCGACGAACCACCTCGACATGGAAAGCATCACCGCCCTCAACCAGGGCATGATCAAGTTCCCGAGCGTCGAACTGTTCGCCTGCCGCGACCATCAGCTGGTCCAGACCACCGCAAACCGCATCATCGAATTTGTCAACGGCAAGATCATTGACAAGATGACGACCTACGACGAATATCTGGCCTCCGACGAGATGGCCATGAAGCGTCAGGTCTACTCGGTCGTGACGGAGGAAGACGATTGAACCGCCGCGTCATCCAGATCATTGCTTATGTGACGATGATGATCGACCACCTGGCGGCGAGCCTCGCGCTCACCTGGTGGAATGTCTGGGCGGATCCTGCAGTCTACAATTTCTACACCTTTCTGCGCGGTGTCGGGCGCATGGCCTTTCCGCTCTTCATTTTCGGACTGGTGAACGGCGTCAGGCACACGAGGAGCCTTCCAAAGTATATTCTGAGGATCGGCATCTTCGCCGCGATCTCGGAACTGCCCTTTGACTTCGCGTTGTTCGGAAAAGTCTGGACCACGGACTATCAGAACGTGATGCTCACGCTCCTCATCGGGCTTCTGGTTTTGATCATTATCCGCTGGGGCACCCACAGGAAGGGTCTCGGACTCCTCTACGGCATCCCCTCGGCGATCGCGATCACATTGGGCGGCATGACGCTTGCGGAATTTCTGAATACGGACTACGGCGCGGGCGGCATCCTCGCGATCGCAGTCATGGGCGCGGTGCTCCTGAATCCCCTCACGGAACGCGTCACGCTGTACCCATGGACAGGCTTCATCCGAGCAGGCGCCATGGCGGCGACGGTGCTGGTACTTGGGCTCATGTGCGGAGAGGGCGAATTCATCGCCATGCTGATGGTGATCCCGGCCTTCCTCTACACGGAGACGCCGGTCGTAAAACCCAGACGCTCCCTGTTCTTGAGCAACTATATGATCTACCCGGCGCACCTTGCGCTCTATGCGCTGACGATCGTGCTGCCGTATGTATTGACAACGGGAAGACCGGTGCTTTAAAGCACACGCGTCATCCCTGAAGGAGGAATCTATGTTAAACGGAGAGAAAATGCTGTTCAGCGGCATGCAGGCAACCGGCAGGCTGACCATCGGAAACTATCTGGGAGCACTGAAGAACTGGGTCACGCTTTCGGATGAATACACCTGCCTGTTCTGCGTGGTGGACGAGCACTCGATCACGGTCCGCCAGGATCCTGCCACGCTTCGTCAGCGTGCCAGAAAGCTCCTGACGCTTTATATCGCTGCCGGTCTGGACCCCGAAAAGAACATCATTTACTACCAGTCCCATGTGCCGGCGCACGCCGAACTCGCCTGGATCCTGAACTGCTTCACCTACATCGGCGAGCTTTCCCGCATGACCCAGTTCAAGGACAAATCCGCGAAACATGAGGACAATATCAACGCGGGCCTTTTCACCTATCCGGTGCTCATGGCCTCCGACATTCTCCTGTACCAGACCGACGTCGTGCCGGTCGGCCACGACCAGCTGCAGCATCTGGAACTCACGAGAGACATCGCCATCCGTTTCAACAACATTTACGGCGAAGTCTTCACGGTTCCGGAGGCCTATATCGGCAAGGTCGGCGCGCGCATCCAGTCCCTTCAGGATCCCGCGAAGAAGATGTCCAAGTCCGATGAGAATGAGAACGCATCGATCTATCTGGACGACGACCGCGACACGATCATCCGGAAGTTCAAACGCGCCATCACGGACAATGAAGCCTGCGTGCGCTTCTCGGACGAACAGCCCGCCATCAAGAACCTGATCTCGATCTACTCCGCCGTGACCGGAAAGAGCCCTGCGGACGTGGAAAGGGAGTTTGAAGGAAAGGGCTACGGCGAGTTCAAACTGGCCGTCGGCGAGTCCGTCGCGGACCTTCTGGCCCCGATCCAGAAACGCCAGGCAGAGCTTCTCGCGGACAAGGACTATGTGGACGGGATCATCAAGAATAACGCGGATCACGCCTCTTACCTTGCCATGAAGACCCTCAGGAAAGTGCAGAAGAAGCTGGGATTCCCGGAGAGACCGAGGTAAACCGTGCAAAGCGCAAAGCCTTCGAAAGAATATGTTGCCGCGGTACTCGCGCGCCTGGATGCGGAATACGGCACGGACGACATCATTTATCTCACGCATGAGGAGCCGTGGCAGCTTCTCATCGCCGTGATCCTGTCCGCTCAGTGCACCGACGCACGCGTGAACATGGTCACGCCGGGGCTCTTCAGGCAGTTTCCGAGCGTGGAAGCTTTCGCCGAGGCGGATATTCCCGCGCTGGAGGAAGCCATTCATTCCATCGGCTTCTATCATTCCAAGGCGAAGAACATCAAGGCCTGCTGCCGGCGTCTCCACGACGTGTATCAGGACCGGGTGCCCGATACCATGGACGAACTCCTGACGCTTCCGGGCGTCGGAAGAAAGACCGCGAACGTGATCCTTGGAAATGTCTACCGGAAGCCTTCGGTCGTCGTGGACACCCACGTGGGAAGGATCTCGAGAAAGCTGGGCTTCACCGCCGAAACGGACCCTGAAAAGGTCGAATACGAGCTGATGGAGGTCCTCCCCGAAGACCATTGGATCCTCGTAAACATGCACCTCATCACACTGGGGCGTACGATCTGCTTTGCCCGGAAGCCGCACTGCAGCGCGTGTTTCCTCAAAGACCTCTGCCCTTCCGCGGAAGCGAAATAAAAAGGAGCCTCAGATGAGGCTCCGAAAAGAGAAGTAACATGATTAATCTCAACGGAAAAAAAGGAAAGAAGACCAGGGTCGTTCTGGCGGTCGTCGTGATCGTTATCATCTTCGCCATGCTCGCGGGCGCCATCATTGCCGCGTTCTCCTTCGGATAAAAGGACTGCCCTTAGCCGAAGGATCTTCGCGCTTAGCGGAGTACGGTCTCGCCCGCGCCCACGGAGAAGGTGATCCAGGCGCTTCCGCCGATCGTGACGTGGTCGCCGATGCGGGTCGTTCCGCCCAGGATCGTTGCATTTGCATAGATGACGACATAGTCGCCGATGTCGGGATGGCGCTTGCCGCCCTTCACGAGCTTTCCTTCCGCGTCACGCTCAAAGCTCTTCGCACCGATCGTCACGCCCTGATAGAGTTTGACGTGCCGGCCGATCGTGGACGTTTCACCCACGACGACGCCCGTTCCATGGTCAATGCAGAAATATTCACCGATCGTCGCACCGGGGTGGATGTCCACTCCGGTCTTTTCATGCGCATATTCGGTCATGATACGCGGAATGAGCGGTACGCCCAGTTTGTAGAGCACATGCGCGACACGGTAAATGGAGATCGCGAAGAAGCCGGGGTAGCACAGGACGACTTCCGCCTTGGATTTCGCGGCCGGGTCGCCCTCGTAGATCGCCTGAATGTCCGTGAGGATCAGACGCTTGACCTCCGGAAGCGCTGCGACGAACTGCTCCGCGAGCGTTTCCGCGGTCGTTTTAAGATCCCCTCCGAGGGCCGGATCTTTTTCGACTGCGTTCTGAAGCGCCATCGCGTCGGCGATCTCCGAGACGAGCTCGCCCTCAAAGGACGTGAGCGCTTCCGCCTGACTCATGCCGCGGTACTGATAATACTCCGGCAGAAGGACCACCATGATCTGCTTCAGGATCGAAATGATCCGTGTTCTGGAAGGCGCGTTTTCCGCACCGCCCGGCAGGGTGTCGCGGACTTCGTTGAGCGCATTCAATAGTTCAAGATGCTTTTCGTTCATATTTGGCAAAGTTCCTTTCGGAGAGGGTCTATCGTGTATCCGCTTTTCGGCTCATCCAAAGAGCGCTTCCCGCCAGGCTTCCGTGAGCCCCGAAAGACTCCACGCGGCGTTCGCCGGGCTGGAGGAGGGCAGGACCGCCGCTTTGATTCCGGTGACGGGCTCCAGATACTTTTCGTAATACTTTCCGGCGGTCTTTCCGTTGACAAAGATCCGCCGGACGGACGATCCGCGGAGGATCGGCCTGAGATCTGCCGGCACGACGTTTTTGATGGAACTGTCTGAAGAACCCAGAATGTCACATTCTTCGATCACGTCATAGAGCGCCAGATGATGCCTGAGAATGAGCGCCCGTTTCGCTGCGATGGTTTCCTCCGAAGCGTCCGTTCCGGGCACCGGCTCGCCGTAGAGCGCCGCGATGATCCGCCAGAAACGATTCTGAGGATGCCCGTAGAAAAAGGCCTGCTCGCGCGACTTTACGGACGGAAAGGAACCCAGGATCAGGATCTCGGAATCTCCGTCGTAGAGCGGGCCGAAGCCATGTGTCAGATGCAGCCGGTCGTTCTTTCTCATGACCCTCCAAATTTAGCATAAAAAACGGCTCGTTTCCAGTATTTCATGTACGAAAAGAGCCCTTCGTCTGCCGCCGTTCCCTCTTTGCGTTCCAGGGGAAATATGATAAAATAACTATGTATGTCGCCCTTTTAGAGACATCGGAAGGAGAGCCGGGATGGCCAGTTTCATCACCTTTAAAAAAGTCTATAAACGCTATGGCGAGGGGACCGCGGAGGTCTGCGCGCTGAACGGAATGAGCTTTGAGATCGAACAGGGCGAACTGGTGGTCATCGTCGGCCCGTCCGGAAGCGGCAAGACCACGCTTCTCAACGTCCTGGGCGGCATGGACACCTGCGACGACGGCATCGTGATGGTGAACGGCCAGCAGGTCCAGCACAAGAGCCATAAGGAACTGATTCAGTACCGCCGGCATGAAGTCGGTTTCGTTTTCCAGTTCTACAATCTGATCCAGAACCTCACGGCGCTGGAAAATGTCGAACTGGCCGCGCAGATCACCCCGGATTTCATTCCCGCAAACGAGATCCTCGCCAAGGTCGGCCTCGGCGAGCGCCTGAACAATTTCCCGGCCCAGCTTTCCGGCGGCGAGCAGC
>DBVJ01000120.1:9703-11632 GCA_002308115.1 Lachnospiraceae bacterium UBA1267 | reverse complement strand
AGCAGCAGCGTGTGGCGATAGCCCGCGCGCTTGCCAAGAAGCCGAAACTCCTGCTGTGCGACGAACCCACCGGCGCGCTGGACTATGAGACCGGCAAGAAGATCCTGAAGCTTTTGCAGGACACCTGCCGCGAAGAGAAAATGACGGTCATCATCGTCACACACAACACGGCGCTTACGCCCATGGCGGATAAAGTGATCCGCGTGAAGAGCGGCCAGGCCGTTTCCGTGGAACAGAACGAGGATCCCACACCTATCGAAGAGATCGAATGGTAAGAAGAACCGCGAAAATCAAAGATGCCTTCCGCACGATCTGGAGAACGAAAAGCAGATTCTTTTCGATCCTTCTGATCGTGGGGCTTGGCGTTGGCTTTTTCGGGGGACTCCGCGCGTCGGGCGACGACATGGCGCTCTCCGCGGACGCCAAATACAAGGCTCAGAACCTGGCACATTTTCGTCTGCTGTCCACCTGGGGCTTTGACGAAAAGGACGCCGAAGCACTCAGGGAGATCGGCGGAGCCGTGGCCCGCACCTCCTATTTCGTAGACAGTATAGCGGTTGCTCCGAATGTGGAGGATGCGGCCAGGATCTTCTCGTACCGAAAGGACGACACGGTCAATCAATTGCTCCTCACCGACGGCCGCTTCCCGGAACGTGCCGACGAGTGCCTGGCCGACTATGCGAGCGGCATCGCAGTCGGGTCGCGCGTACAGCTGACCGGAAAGGGCAACGAGACGCCCATCGTCGATTCGCTCGCAAACACCAGCTATACCGTCGTCGGCAAAGTCGATTCCGCCATGTACATTTCCGCTTTCGAGCATGGCAACACCAATATCGGCAGCGGCGCGATCGGCTTCATCCTGTACGTTCCGGAGGAAAACTTCCTGAGCGAGTACTATACCGAAAGCCTTCTGGTCTTCGACGACATGAAGGAGCTCGTCGCGTATTCAGAGGCTTACGCGGAGGCTTCCGACCGGCATAAGGCCGAACTGGAAGCGCTCGCGGATCGCCGGACCGAAAGCCGTCTGAACGCGCAGATTACGGAAGCGGAAGACGCGATCCGGGAGAATACGCCGAAGCTTCATGAGGCGGAAACCGCGCTTTCGAGCGCCCGGGAGACGCTTGAGGCAGGTTTCCGAAAATGGGACCGCGCAAAGGAATACATCCGCCGGAGCCGCCTCACGATCGCGGACGGCGAGAAGGAACTCGCAGAAAAGGCTTCGGAGCTTGACGAAGCAGCGGCGGNNAAGCCGCCGAAGGACGGAAAACGCTCGAGGAGAAGCAGGCGGAGCTTGCGGCCGCAGAGGCACAGCTGAACGAGGCCGAGCTGCAGTATTACGACGGCCTCAACAAATATGACCTCGGCTACGCCGCCGCGCTGGTGACCTATGCNNGCCGACGAACGCGCGCTGGTCGCCCTAAGAGAGACGGAACTGAGGCTTGCGGAAGAACGCGCCGAAACCAGGAAGCAGGAATACGAGGCGGCGAAAGAAGCCTATGAGGCAAACCTCGCGGCTTATGAGAAGGACCGCGCGGAAGCGGATGCGCATCCGCCCGTCCCGTTCGAGACCGAACTGGAACTTCAGGCCCGAAGGATCGCGCTGGAAGCGGAGAAGGCAGCGCTTGATCAGCAGAAAGAGCTGCTAGACAGCACGGAAGAGACCGTCATAAGGGCAGAAGAACGTCTGAAAGAAGCCCGGGAAGCCTATGACAAAGAGGCCGGTCCGGCCTTTGAACAGCTGGAAGCCGCGAAAAAACAGCTGGACGCCGCCAAGAAAACCATTGATGCCAACCGCAGGGCGCTGAACAACGGCAAAGCCCAGCTTGCAGCTGCGTTCAGGGAACTTGAAGCCGGGGAACGGAAGATCGAAGAAGGCCGTACCGCCCTGGAGGAAGCCCGCGCGACGCTTGAAGAAGCCAAGGCACAGCT
>DBVJ01000120.1:5992-9696 GCA_002308115.1 Lachnospiraceae bacterium UBA1267 | reverse complement strand
AAGAGCTGAAAGAGCAGCTGAAGACGGTCGAGCAGGGCCGGAATGATTATCTGAGCGCTTTGGGAGAGTACGAGGATGGCAAAGCTACGCTCCGTACCGCCCGGAAGTTCCTCGAAGATCCCCAGAAGCCCGAATGGATCATTTATCCCAGAAGCGAGTTCAACGGCTACGAGGAATACGGACAGAATGCTGACCGTATCCGCAACATCGCGAAGGTATTTCCCGCCTTCTTCATTCTGGTCGCCGCACTGGTCTGCATGACCACGATGACCCGCATGATCGAGGAGGAGCGNNAACCCCGGGGCTGTGACCTTTGAGAGCGATACCCGCATCATCGACGGCCTGGCCAACGCCTTTCCGCTGTTCTTTGTGCTGGTGGCGGCCCTGGTCTGCGCCACCACCATGACCCGCATGGTGGGCGAGGAGCGCACCGAGATCGGCACCATGAAGGCACTGGGCTACTCCTATGGGTCGATTCTTCTGAAATACATTTTGTACGGACTGATCGCCACGCTCGGAGGCTCTGTCATCGGTCTGGCCATCGGCTACAAACTCTTCCCGTGGGTCATCATCAAGACCTATGGAATCATGTATTCCATCAAACCGGCCGCGCTTCCGTTCCATTGGCCGGAAGCCATCCTCATCACCGCCGGCGCGGTCGTCATCATTTCCCTGACGGTCTGGCTCACCGTCCGCGGCACACTGCGTCAGACGCCTGCCCAGCTGATGCGGCCTAAAGCCCCGAAGCCCGGAAAGCGCGTCCTTCTGGAAAAATGGACCTGGTTCTGGTCGAAGCTTTCTTTCAACCGGAAAGTCTCCCTCCGGAATCTGTTCCGCTATAAAAAGCGCATGATCATGACCATCGTGGGCATCTCCGGATGCACGGCGCTGCTTCTGACCGGCTTCGCGCTGTCGGATTCCATCAACGGCATCCTCTGGAATCAGTTCGGCCCGCTCTGGAAATACAAGGCTGTTGTCGCGATCGACGAGAACCTCTCGGAGGAAGACCGCGCCTCAGCCATGGAAACGCTCCGCCAGTTCGACCTTGAAGGCGAGAGCGCGCTCGCCATGCAGCAATCCTTCACATTTACATCCCCAAAGGCCACCTGCTCCTCCAACCTTCTGGTCATTGAATCGGCAGAGGCTCTTCAAGAGATGATCACGCTGAAGGACCGCATCGAGAAGACGGAATACACCCTCGAGGAGGGTGGCGTCATCATCAGTGAGAAAATGGGCAAGGTCCTCGGCGCCGGAAAGGGCGATACGATCACGATCCGCATCGAAGAAGGCCGTGAACGGACGCTCACGGTCCAGGAAGTCGCGGAGAATTATGTATACCATTATGTATACATGCTGCCCGGGACCTATGAGGAAGTCTTCGGAGAGAAGCCGGTCTGGAACGAACTGATGCTTCGTTATGAACTGTCCGAGAAAGACGAGCACACCATGGCGGAACGTCTCCTCAGGACGCCGCACATGATCTCCATGATGCTGATGAGCGACATGATCCGAAGCTTTTCTACGCTGTTAAAAGCGCTGGATCTCGTCGTGATGGTGCTGATCCTTTCCGCGTCCGCACTGGCCTTCATCGTGCTGTACAATCTGTCCAATATCAATATTACGGAGCGGGTACGGGAGATCGCGACGCTTGAGGTGCTCGGCTCCACAGACCGCGAGGTCTCGCAGTATATTTTCAGAGAGACGATCCTCTTGACCGTTCTGGGCATCATTTTCGGCCTCGTGCTCGGCCGGTTCCTAGCCGCTTACGTCATTGAAACCGCCGAAATCGACCTCGTCATGTTCGGCAGGGACATCAAGTGGCAGAGTTATGTCTACGCGACAGCGCTCACGATGGTCTTCTCGCTCCTGAACAGCCTCATCATGAGGCGGCCGATCCGAAAAATCAGCATGGTTGAATCGCTCAAATCGGTCGAATAAAAAACCGCTGAAAACCGCAGAATTCCGCACAAAAAAGCCCTTGACAGCACATTTTCATTGAAATATAATGTTCACGCTGTCGTCCTATGACCTGCAAGCCAAAGCCCCGGTAAGCACGGCGTGTGATGACGCAGAAGACACATAAGACTCGTTTATTTTGGAGGGAAACCATGAATACATTTATGGCCAGCCCGAAGACCATTGAGAGAAAATGGTTCGTCGTGGACGCGGCAGGACAGACCCTCGGACGTCTGGCTTCGGAAGTTGCCAAGGTCCTGAGAGGAAAGAATAAGCCGATCTTCACGCCGCACATCGATACCGGCGACTACGTCATCGTTGTCAACGCCGACAAGATCGCCGTGACCGGCAAGAAGATGGAACAGAAGCGCTACTATAGGCACTCCGATTACATCGGCGGCCTCAAGTCCGTTTCGCTTCGTGAAATGATGGAAAAGAAGCCCGAAGAAGTCGTCCGCAAGGCCGTCAAGGGCATGCTTCCGAAGGGCCCGCTGGGTTCTGAGATGATTTCCAAGCTGCATGTGTACGCCGGATCCGAGCATCCGCACGCCGCACAGAAGCCGGAAGCATTAACCTTTTAATCGGGAGGAGTGAGAGATGGCAGATAAGTTTTACGGAACCGGCCGCAGAAAGTCGAGCATTGCTCGCGTTTACATCACGCCCGGTAAAGGCAACATCCAGATCAACAAGAGAAGCCTCGACGAGTACTTCGGTCTTGAGACCCTGAAGATCACCGTCCGTCAGCCCCTTGTCGAGACCGCCCAGGAAGGCAAGTACGACATCACCGTCACCGTCCGCGGCGGCGGCACCACCGGCCAGGCCGNNCGTCACGGCCTCAGCCGCGCCCTCGCGAAGGCAGACCCCGAACTTCGTCCCGCGCTGAAGCGCGCAGGCTTCCTGACCCGCGATTCCCGCATGAAGGAACGCAAGAAGTACGGCCTCAAAGCGGCTCGTAGAGCTCCGCAGTTCTCGAAGCGTTAATCAAACGTTGCGAATACGCAGAAAACCCTGTAACCACGCGGTTTACAGGGTTTTTTGTTGCCCAAAACTTCTGATTTCTTTTCGGGAAAAACGAGGTCTTTTGACGAAAAAATAGTAGTTAATTTTGGGTTAAATTCGGTTTTTTGACCCTTTTTAGTTAATTTTTGGGTTAAAAAAACGGCTTTGACAGAGCGTAAGAAGTCCATTTACATGTGCGCGTTAAAGGGTTTTAGAAAGGAGGCGATGCGTATCGTCGAGTAAGCATCATACACAAAACCAACATATTTTATTGTCATGGACACAGATGACTGTTACAATCAATCCAGAGAGATTTATATTTTGGGAAAAGTGTTTGATAGTAGCGACCCCAAACGGATGCCATGTAGCAAGTATGCAGATAAAACGCCCCGTATAGAGGCTTTCGCATATTGCTCTCTCGCGCGTCCCAGTGCCTTACAGAAAGTTATTTAAAAAGATAACAAGGATAGAAAACAATTGGGCAGACTTGGCGATTATATAAAAAGACACACAATCCAGAAATGAGGAAAAATCAATGAATGAAACTACAGATCTGGTACTGTTTAATAGCTCTGATGGAAAGGTCTCTCTTTCTGTCGCGGTGGAGAATGAAACCGTATGGTTGAATCGCTCACAAATGTCCGAACTATTTGACAGAGATATCAAAACTATCGGAAAGCATATAGCCAATGCAAGAAAAGAGGAATTGGCAGGGCAAGCGGTAGTCGCAAAATTTGCGACTACCACTC
>DBVJ01000120.1:3193-5933 GCA_002308115.1 Lachnospiraceae bacterium UBA1267 | reverse complement strand
AAACCGCCAGAATCAAGCAAAACCGAGCGGGAAACGCAAAATCATCTCAGTTTTCTCGGGTGTTATTGGAAGTGCCTGACGGTCTCCGAAGAGATAATTCAGTTCAGCAAGCGTTAATCGAGACCAAGAGATACGAAAACCCTGGAACCTCAAGGTTCCAGGGTTTTCTGCTGTTCGGAAGCGCTTTGCAAATTGTATAATACAGGATGCTATGCTATGATATCACCATCTTATCGGCCCGGTCCGACAAAAAGACGGAGCGGGCCGTCTGAAAGTGTCCCCTGAAGAAACAGCACAGAAGGACAGGTGCGAAACATGATGCAGAAATCCTTGCAGAACACAGTCTGGAGAAGGGTCCTGGAGAGGCTCCTTTTCGTTTCTCTTCTGGTGATCATTTTGATCATCCTTGGCATGAAAGCGCATGCGGAAGAGGCGCCGGACAACGGCCTCCCGGTGGTCTATATCGACATCGATGAGACGAAGGGAACGATCGAAAGCATGTACACGAGCCCCAACCACAGTGTCTACTGCTATGGCACGATCCGCATCGAAGTGCCGGAGGGCTTCCATTACACGGACTTCCCAGAACTTGCCTGCGAGAGCCTCGGACCGGTCGAAATGGAGATCCGCGGCCGTGGAAACTCCTCCTGGAAACAGGCGGAGAAGAAGCCGTACAAGATCAAACTGGACAAGAAGGCGGACGTTTTCGGCCTGGGGTCGAACAAGCATTGGGCGCTTCTTGCGAACGCATTTGATTATTCACTTTTAAGGAACCGCGTCACCGGCTGGGTCGGCGAACAGATGGGCTTTGACTTTACACCCAGAGGCGTGCCGGTCGATCTCGTGATGAGCGGGCAGGAGTACGGCACACGGTACCTCGGCAGTTATTTTCTGGCAGAGGTCGTGCGCGTGGACAAGAACAGGCTGGAGATCGATGAACTAGAGGAAGGCGATACCGAGCTTCCGGTGATCACCGGCGGTTACCTCCTCCAGAATGCGCTCCAGGTGCGCACCGGCTCCCCCGACCGGTTCTATACGAGCCGGGGCGTCGACTGGGCGACGCATACGCCGTCCTTCGACACGGAGGAAGACGTGGACCCGGGCGAGGACGACGAAAAGCACGGCCCGCTCGGGGAAAATGCGCTGGAGGCCCACGACGAACTGGGCGACGGTTATGAAAATCATGTGCAGCAGGAATACATCCAGAAGCACATCCAGATGGTGGAAGACGCGCTGTTTGCGGACGGCACGGGCTACCGTGACCTGATGGACATCGAATCCTGCGCAAAGTACTGGCTCGTCAATAACTTCACCAAGAACAACGACGCATTTGCCACCGGCAGCACTTACATTTACAAGCCGCGTGACGTCGACGGCGTGGTGTCGAAGATCTACTGGGGTCCGCTCTGGGACTTTGACTTTGCCTACGACCGCAATTATACGGTGGAAGAATTCATCCCCGGCCATCTCTGGATGAAGGCCATGCTCACAGACCATGAGCCCGGTTCGCTCGCCGACGAGATCCTGAAACAGTGGCCTGTCATGAAAGCGGCCGTTGAGGAGCTTCTGAAAGAAGGCGGGATCCTTGATCAGTATGTTGCCGAGACGATGGCTGCCGGCATCAAAGATCTGGAGATCAATCATCCGGAAGAAAGCCGCAGCTATCAGGAATTCGTGGACAACATGAGGACCTGGATCGAGGGCCGGGTCCGGTGGATGGACGAGCACATCAACGAAGTGTATGATCTGGCGCACAAGATCCGCTACGTGTGCGACGGAGAGGTCTGGGACGTGGAGGTCCTGGAAAACGGCGAGGAGTCCAAAGTGATCCTGAAGCGCCCCGAAAAGGAAGGCTTCGTCTTCCTGGGATGGGCAGATGAGGACGGGAATACGGCCGGCATCGGCTTTAAGCCGGAGCGTGACATGACGCTCACCGCGCAGTTTATTTCCAACGAGGAAGCGACTCACGCGGAAGACATCGTATTCCGTAAGACCAGCGACATCGTGCGGCCCGGTTTTGTCCGAAGCTATACGATCGATTACCGCGTGATCCCGGAGGACGCGCAAGACCGTTATGTCACCTGGACCTCCAAGGATGAAAGCCTTGCGAAGATCGATTCCTATGGCGTGATCACCTACGAATCGCTTCCGGAGGACACCGACACGGCCACATTTACCTTTACCGGAACGCTTTCGAACGGCGTCTCGCGGGACTTCACGCTCACGGTATACCGGGGCATCCTGCCGGTCGCAACCGGGGTAACGCCGCTTTTGGACACCGTCGAACTGACTGTCGGCGGGCAGAGCGGCTTCACCGTTGTCACCGAGCCGGATCCCGCGAGCATCGACTTCTATGAGTATGTTTCGGAAAATGAGTCCGTTGCGACGGTGGATGATTTTGGCATCATCACAGCCGTCGGAGCCGGAGAGACTGTCGTCCGGCTGAAGGCTACCGTTTATGACAACGGCGAGGAAAAGGTGATGGAAGCAATGATGAAAGTGCTTGTCACGGAGCCGGAACCGGAGACCGAAACCGCCGAACCGGAGACACAGACGATTGAGCCCGAGACCAAGCCGGCCGATCCCGAAACGAAACCCTCCGACGACCCCGAACCGGAGGACGGCAGCACGGTAAAGCCGCTCTGGTTCATCCTCGGCGGCGCGGCGCTCCTTCTCATTGCCGGTGCGGTGACAGCGCTGGTTCTGGCCAAAAAGAAGAAAGACACTAAGGAAACGAAGT
>DBVJ01000120.1:0-3163 GCA_002308115.1 Lachnospiraceae bacterium UBA1267 | reverse complement strand
CTTGGCGCCGCCATGGTGTTTATCCTGCGGAAAAGCATTTCCGGGACCCTTCAGAAGATCCTGACAGGCTTTGCCGCAGGGGTCATGGTCGCCGCCTCTTTCTGGAGCCTCCTGGAGCCCGCGATCGAAAGCAGCGAGGGCATGGGCAAATGGTCCTTCCTTCCCGCCGCGGCTGGCTTCCTCTTGGGCGTCGGCTTCCTCCTCTTATTGGACGAAGTCACCCCGCATTTACATTTTAACGACCAGGAGGAGGGCCCGAAAACAGGCCTCCGTCGCACCACAAAACTGATCCTCGCCGTGACGCTTCACAACATTCCAGAGGGCATGGCGGTCGGCGTCGTCTACGCAGGTTTTCTTGCGGGCAACGCAGGCATCAGCTCCGCCGGGGCGCTGGCGCTCGCCATCGGTATTGCCATCCAGAATTTCCCGGAAGGCGCGATCGTTTCCATGCCGCTTCGCGCGGAAGGCATGAAGAAAGGGAAAACATTTCTCTTTGGCGTGATCTCGGGCATCGTCGAACCGATTGCGGCCTTCCTGACCATTCTGGCCGCGGAAGCCGTCGTACCGGTGATGCCTTACCTTCTTGCCTTCGCCGCCGGCGCCATGATGTACGTCGTCGTGGAAGAACTGATTCCGGAAATGTCTGAAGGCAAGCACAACAATTTCGGAACCATCGCATTTGCCGTCGGTTTCGTGCTCATGATGGTGCTCGACGTGGCACTGGGTTAAGAAAATGTCCCCTGACGTTATATTGACAGTTAGGGAACATTTTTATATAATTACAACACAAATGTTCCCTAACAGGAGGAAAGTACTTGTCTTCATTCGAAACGATTCAGGCTGCGCTTCTTGAAAGAGCGGATCTGAACGCCAGACTTTCACTGATTCCTTATGAGGGCACGCCTGAAATCAAGGATCTGAAAGGGCAGAAATATCTCTATACAAGGCGGCGGGTAGGAAGCAGAGTTACTTCTACCTATGTTGGCACGTATACGGAGGAACTCTATCAATACCTGCTTCGGAGCACCCGGGAGGCCCGGGAACTTCGGAGACAGCTTCGAGAACTGGATAAAACTCTGGCAGAGATGGGGTATCAGGAAGTCGCTTTACCTGCCCGCGTGATCCAGAATCTGGACTTCGCAAGAGCGAACATGAAGACCAATATCTATGATCAGGCCATTCTTGAGGGCGTCGCCACTTCCTTCCCCCAGACAGAGGAGATCATAGAAAATGGAAAGGTCAACGGGATGACGGCTCTTGACGTACAGAAGATCCTGAATCTGAAGCATGCATGGGAGTTCATTCTTGATCAGGAGGTGATACAGGCAAGGAGTGGCTATGACATTCTCTGTCATATCGCCCGTCTGGTCAACGAGGGCTTTTTTGCCGACGGCGGAAGGATCCGCGGCGTTCCTGTTACGATAGGAGGCTCTTCCTATATTCCGCCGCTTCCAATTGAATCAGTTGTCAGGGAGCAGATCGATGAGATCCTTAAGTCCGATGCAGATGATGTCGACAAGGCGGTCCGTTTATGCTTGTATACAATGAAGACGCAAGTCTTTATCGGCGGCAATAAGCGGGCGGCAGTAATCTACGCAAATCATTATCTGATTGCGCATGGTCAAGGGTCGTTGGTCATACCGGAAGCCTATGTTGCGGAGTTCAAAAAGCTCCTCATCGGTTATTATGAAGGAGCAGACCCGAAAACAATCAAGCGGTTTTTGACGCAATACTGCTGGAAAACTTTTTAATGCATCAATATTTCCAAGGAGGAACACGACGGAGTGGCCTTCGAAGATCTCCCCGAAGACTGGAGATGCCCGCGCTGCAGACAACCCAAGGAAAAATTCAACAAGGCATAAGGAGAATGATGATGAAGAAATTATTACTGGCACTGCTTGCCGTATCGCTGGTGCTCGCGCTGGCAGCCTGCGGGAAGAAGCCCGAGCCGACCGACGGCACAAAGGATGATTCACAGGGCGGCCAGACGGAACAGGCCATGGTCCCCGGCACGCTGAATGCGATCAACGTGAAAGATGGGGAGAAGCCTGCGCTGAAAGGCCTTCGTCTCGTTGGCAACCGGGCAGGCTCAAGTGAGGCAGGCGGATTCAATGACAAACCGTACGCTAAGGAAGGGATCCGCTGCATTTTCGAATTGGATGAGTGGGTCGAGATCTATCCCGAACTCGAGAAGACCGGAAGCGTCAGCCTCTGGGTCTTTACGCACCGGGAGGATCAGAGCTCCTATGAGAAGCTGACGTTTTCCGATGCGCTTCAGGGACTGGTCACTTTCGTGGATCTCAACAAACCGGAGAGCAAAGACGACACCTGGGGCAGCTTCTACCTGAATCCGGCTGATGTGAAGGAAGGATATTACGACCTTGTCTTCACGGTGGACGGCAAAGCGGCAGCGTCGGTTCTGACGCGCTTCTACAAACCGGAAGAGCTGATCGAGAAGAGCGACGCCGAGCTCCAGAAGATCCAGAATGGCCTGGAGCCGCTGAAGGTGAAGTAAAGCTTCTTATAGATTCAGAAGAATCAGGGCGATGAGGATGAGGCCAAGGCCGAGCCATTGGCGCTTTTCAAGGCGTTCTTTGAAAATGAGCGCGCCAAAGCCGGTGACGAGGAGGATGGATCCCACGCTGAAGACCGGGTAGACGAGCATGGCCGGCAGCCGGATCAGGGCTTTCAGGAGGAACCAGGACGAAAAATAGTTCGGGATGCCGGCCAGGATGCCCGCAGCCATTTCCTTGAGACGGATGCCTTTTCCGTGACGGACTTTCTCCACGATTGCCAGGACGGCCGTGAGGACCGCGGCGGTCAGGAAGAGGAAGAAGAAATAGCGCGTATCTTCGGCTTGATTGCCCAGACGCTCAAAGACTTTGGACATACCCTCGCTGAGGCCGGAGGCCAGAAGCGTGACGAGGAGGAGCCAGAGGATCATTCGTGATCCGGGCTCCTCTTTTGTATGCTCCGCCGTCTCTTCGGGTGTGCTTTCCTCTGCCTCTAAGGACGCATGCTCCGCCTTCCGGGGCAGATTGAGCACGATGATCGCGCCCACGGCAAAGAGGAGACCCACCGCCTGAAGCCAGGTGGGGACGTCCCCGAAGAAAAGGAAACTCATGAGAAGGGGGATCAGCATGCCCAGTTTGGAAAATGCGGA
>DBVJ01000128.1:515-5421 GCA_002308115.1 Lachnospiraceae bacterium UBA1267 | reverse complement strand
CTGGACGAAATGGACCGCGCATGGCTTCCGGTCATCAAGACCTGGAAACTGAATGAGCGTCATTACGGCGCGCTGCAGGGCCTCAACAAAGCCGAGACCGCAGCAGAATTCGGCGAAGCACAGGTGAAGATCTGGCGCCGTTCCTTTGATATTCAGCCGCCGGTCCTTGAGGAAGAGGACGACCGCAATCCGGCGAAGCAGCTGATGTACAGAAATGAAGATCCGGCCGAGCTTCCTTTGACCGAGAGCCTGAAGGACACCATCGCGCGTGCCGTTCCGTATTATGAGAGCGAGATCCTGCCGCACATCCTTAAGGGTGAGCGCGTCATCATTGCCGCCCACGGCAATTCGCTTCGTGCGCTGGTCAAATATTTCGAAGGTCTGACCGACGAAGAGATCGTCTCCGTCAACATTCCGACCGGCGTTCCGCTTGTCTATGAACTCGACGACGAAGGCAAGTTCCTGAACCGCTACTACCTCGGCGACCAGGAAGCCATCGCAGCGAAAATGAACGCGGTTGCGAATCAGGGAAAAGCAAAGTGATTCAACAGCCGAAAGAAAGCACCCTCCCCATGCTTGCATGGTAGAGGGTGCTTTTGATTTCGGCGCCCGCTCATGAGCATGGAGCGGGGGAGGGGCCCCGCGGAATGCGAATGAACGGAGGATTGTGAGAGCGCGAAGCGCGGAGCAATCCGTGTTGAATCAGGAAAGAAAACCCGGAACGAGTTTTACTCGTTCCGGGTTTTCCTATGTTTGTAGAGCAGAATGAGTGCCACGCCGGTCGCCGCCGCGAGGATGAGGATGACGATGATCCCGACGGGCGAGTCATCCACACCGAAGGGCGTGGTGTTGCCGGGGCTTGGCGGTTTTGTCGGTGCCGGGGTAGTGGGCGCGACAGTTCTGGGCGGCTTTGTCGGGGCTTCCGTCGGCGCCTTCGTGGCCGGATCTGTTTCAGCAGGCGGATCGGTTTCCTCCGCAGGAAGCTCCGCCTCTGTGAGGACAGTCACCCGCACAATGGCCGAAAGGTCCTGAAGCGCTGAAAGCGCCACGTCGCCCGCATCATCTCCGCGCTCGAAGGCCCATTTCCAGGAGAAATCGACGGAACCCTGCTTTCCTGCCGAGAGGGAGCCGGAGGAGACCAGCACGCCGTCGCCTTCCGAAAACCAGTCGGAAAAGGCTTTGTAGCTGCTGTTATTCACGGAGACCGATAAAGGCAGTTCGATGTCGGATGGTTTGCCGTCCTGAAGCACCTCCGCTTTCACGTAAGCTTTATAAGAATAAGGAACACCGTGCGGCTCGGTGAAGCGGACGGACACTGCATTCTCGGTACCCGGCGCAACCACGGTCCGGTCGGACAGCACCGTTCCTCCGTAGGCATTCAGAAAGAGATCGATGGGGGTGTCAGTACGGCCGGGTTCCAGCACCACCAGGATGACGGTCGGTTCCGCCTCTGCTTCGGACGCGCCCGCCGGCAACGGAAAGAGCGCCAGAACGAGGCCGAACACCAGGCTTAGAAGCGGAATCAGCACACAGGCATGTTTACGAAATCGTTGGTCCATATAGTAGTCACCTCTTGTTGAAATTCTTCGGAGGCGCCGGATGGGCTGCGCGTCCCGGCGCCTTCAGAGAGCGTTAACGAATCTGTTAATCGAGCTGTGTCGCGGCGACGGAGATGCAGATGACCACATTCTCCAGTTCTGCGGCATTGCCCATCGCCGTATCCATGGCGTCCTGTTCCGCAAGATTTGCACTGTCCTCGAAGAGCCATTGCCAGGAAATGGTATGCTCATCGCCGTCCTCTCCGGAGAACGCGTCCGGAAGTGTGTTGGCTTCATATTCTTTTGTGCCGTCGCTGGAGCCGGAGAGGGCCTGGATCGAGGCCATCAGCGCGTCCCAGGTGCCGAATTCTCCGTCGTCCAGTTTGAACTGAATATCCGGGTTCGCTTTGACCGCGTCACCGATGGAGCTGCCTTCTGTCGAGACCGTAAATGTGTAAGCCACTTCCGGCGCAGCCGTACCGCTGCCGCCCGCATAGGCGAATTCAAAGGTGCCGGAGCCGGAGGTGCCGGGCGCGATCACGAGCGTCTCGCCGTCCGCCGAGATGACGGAGTCGTCGTAGTTGGCTTTGAACAGCTCGTCCAGTTCGATCTTTCCTTCATCCGAGAATCCCCAGCTGGCGACTCTGGCCGTTGCAGTGCCTTCCGAACGGGTCACATACTTGGCAAATGTTCCTCCGATGAGGCTCAAAGATGCCAGTGCTGCCGCGCCGAATGCGGCGGCAAACTTCTTGATATGTTTCTTCCACATGATGTTTTCCTCCCTTTTGTCTATCGCAAAGGACGCTGTCCCCGCGTTTCCCCGCCAGCTGCAGCCACACCGGCCGGTCTTTCTTTCCTTTTTTCAAGCGATTCAAATACAGCTTCCGGCACCAGGAAGATCAGAAGCGGCACCAGAAAACAGATGAAGAGTCCCGGGCCGGTCCGAAGGAAGGAGAGGATCTTTCCTGCGCCTCTGAGACAGACCCCGCGCCAGACCGAGGCCACGGCATCCGCCGGGACGGACTCCTCGTCAACAGTCCGGTTCGCGTCCCCTTTTGTCCGGAACGCAATGCTTCCGTCCTCTTTTTGGATCACTTCCCACACCCTGTGCGTCACGATGGCCGCGGTGGGAGATGCCGGATCCCGGAAAGAGATCACGTCGCCTTTTTGGATATCACCTGCCTTTGTCCGCACCCCGATGATCAGATCCCCGCTCTGAAAAGCAGGCGCCATGGAGTCCGTGTGGACAATAAGCGGGACCAGGCCGAATACGGCCGGCGTTTCCTCCGGGTGCGCGACACCTTTGATCCACAGCGCGGCCATCAGAATGATGAGTATGAGCGAGAGGCCCGCAAATACCCCTGCGATCCCTTTGGTGATCTTCTGCATGAGTTTCATGCCTTGCCCCTTTCTGCCCGCTCCGACGCCGTTTTTTGCGGCGCCGGAGCGTATTTGATAGATCGGCCGCGGCTGGCGTGCCATCTGAAAACGGAAAGTGCCCATCTCCAGGCGTAACCGGCTGCCTCCTTTCAGGATCCCGGGCCTTTGGCCCGTTCTTACACTTTCCGCGCCGGCCGGACCAGATCATATCGGACCTTCTTTAGCACTCCTGCGGCATCGAATTCGATATCGGCCATGAAGCAAGTTCCTTCCGCAATGTCATAACCAATTCGCCCTTCACGGCGTTCCCCATTCACAGAGCGGCGGTCTTTCCACTGCCTCGCCTGGCCGTAGCCGCCCGGACCGTTTTCATACGGCCGGGGACGATACCGCGATCCGGAGCTTTCCAAAGCGTGATTCGTGACGTAATACCCTTTCCTCTGTCCGTTTTGCCTGTTCCATTCCATAAAAACCTCCGTTCCGGACAAATGCACAAGCGCTCCCCTAACCGGGGCTGGTTTCCGCGTCGATTTCATTTCTCCGGCGCCTTTCAGTGGCCACACCGTAACACCCCGGGGAACTCCGGTTCAACGTTTTCAGCCGCATTTTCCGGCCTCTCCGGGAAGGTTTCACAGAAAAGAAGCACAGTTTGTTACGGAAAGACGCGGAAGAAGCACAAAGCGTGCGCAATCCATTTTTCCGTGTGAAATGGGCGTTCCCCCGCGCCTTTCTTCACACTTCACACAGATTTCATTGGACAAGGGCGCATGCATCGGCTATACTACGCGTGTACACTAAAAAAGCCGGAAGGAAGTGGTTGTCATGCGTATGGAGAAGATCAATGAGCATCAGGTTCGCTGCCTGATCTCCAGCCAGGATCTTCTTCAGAGGAAACTGACTGCCGGCGAACTTCGCTACGGAGCCCCCGAGACGAGAGCGCTCTTCAAAGAGGTGCTTCAGAAGGCGTCCCAGCAGTACGGTTTCAACAAAGAAGAATATCCGGTCATGATCGAAGCGGTTCCGGTCACGGAAGGGCTCCTGATCGTCCTTTCCGCGGTGGAGAATCCGGAGGAGACCGATCCGCACTTCGTTCATTTTCATGAAGAGGACAATGAAGAAGCGGCCCGGGAAGGGGACGCGTTCTTCCAGATGCCTTCGGATGCCATTCCGGACATTCGCCACACGGTGTTCCATTTTGCGGGCATCGATGAGGCGGTCGCGTTCTCGCGGCGTCTCGGCGAATACGAAGGCGAGAGCCAACTGTACCGCGGCGAAGGCCGTCATGAATTCTTCATGGTCTTAATGCGGCCGGAAGGCATGAAATCCGATGAGTTCATCACCTTGGTGAATCAGGTTGCGGAATACTCGGACGGCATCGTCGGTGATCCGATCTTCGCGGCGAAGCTTCTGGAGCATGACGTTCCGGCGCTCAAAAACGCGGTCAACATTCTCCGCAGAATGTAAGCCCGGACGATACATATGACGCCCGGGGAATGATTTCCCCGGGCTTTTTTCAAGGAGTCTAAAATGGATGATTATATGATCCGCGGTACGGCGGCGGAAGGACAGGTCCGTTTCTTCGCGGCGTACACCCGGAAAACGGTTGAATTTGCAAGAATGTCTCATGTGCTGAGCCCGATCGCCACTGCGGCTTTGGGCCGTCTTCTGACGGCCGGCGCCATGATGGGCAGCATGATGAAGTCCGAAGAGGACAGGCTGACGGTGAAGATCGACTGCGCGGGCCCGATCAAGGGACTGACGGTCACGGCAGATTCGGAAGGGCATGTCAAAGGCTTTGTGGTGAACCCGGACGTAGATCTTCCGTCGAAGGTCCCGGGCAAGCTCAATGTCGGCGATGCGTTGGATCAGGGCATTCTCTCGGTCATCCGGGACACAGGCCTGAAGACGCCTTACGTCGGACAGACGATCCTGGAAACCAGCGAGATCGCTGAAGATCTGGCCTATTATTTCACGACGAGCGAGCAGAC
>DBVJ01000128.1:0-464 GCA_002308115.1 Lachnospiraceae bacterium UBA1267 | reverse complement strand
TTCATTTTCCAGATGATGCCGGGCGCTTCGGACGAGACGGCTGCGAAACTGGAAGAGCGGCTTGAGGGCTTCACGTCGGTGACCGGCGCGCTGGATCAGGGAAAGACGATCGAGGAGCTGGTGGAAGGACTTCTCACAGGCTTTGAGCCAGAGATCCTCGAAAGGAAAAAAGTGCAGTTCCGCTGCGACTGCTCGAGGGAGAAGACCTATGCGATGATCGAAGCGCTCCCGAAAGACGAGATCGAGTCGATGATCGCGGAGGATCACGATCAGGAAGCCGTCTGCCGCTTCTGCGGAAGAAGGTNNGATGAGCTTCGCGGCATGCTGGATCATGCCTGACAGGCGTCCCACGTACATGAAAGCGCCCCTGCAGACGCAGGGGCGCTTTCATTGTAGCGAAGTCTCTATCTCGCAATCGTTGCTTTCGAATCCTTGGATCAAAGCTTGGTCACGTTCACAGCCTG
>DBVJ01000130.1:8044-9544 GCA_002308115.1 Lachnospiraceae bacterium UBA1267 | reverse complement strand
GACCACAACATCTTGTATTTTGAACGGTTTTGAGGTACAATTTAGCCGATTTATGATGCCTTGATGCGACGCATCTCTCTTTGGCATATAGATCCACAGGGGCGGAAAGCCCTTTTCAAGGAGTTTTAGGAAATTCATGAAACTAGGTATCGTGGGATTGCCGAACGTCGGCAAGAGCACCCTTTTCAATTCATTGACACGCGGCAAGGCGGAAGCGGCGAACTATCCGTTCTGCACCATTGACCCGAATGTGGGGATCGTTCCGGTTCCGGACGAGCGGCTCACAAAACTGGCCGCGCTCTATGACTCCCGGAAGATCACGCCTGCCGTGATCGAGTTTGTGGACATCGCCGGCCTGGTGAAAGGCGCTTCCAAGGGCGAAGGTCTCGGGAACCAGTTCCTCTCCCATATCCGGGAAGTGGATGCGATCATTCATGTGGTGCGCTGCTTCGAGGATCCGAACGTGGTGCACGTGGACGGCTCCGTAGATCCGGTCCGGGACATCGAGACCATTTCTTTCGAATTGATCTTCGCGGACCTGGACGTTCTGGAGAAGCGTATCGGCCGTACCGCAAAACTCGCGGCCAATGACAAAACCGCCCGTCAGGAACTGGAAACGCTCAAAGCGCTGAAAGAGCTGCTGGAAGACGGAAAGCCTGCCAAGGCTTATACGCCCAGAGACGAGGACGATCAGAAGTTCGTCCGCTCCCTTACGCTTCTCACGGATAAGCCCGTCATCTATGCCGCCAACGTCTCCGAGGACGACCTCGTGGACGACGGCGCAGGCAACGCTTTCGTGGAAGCGGTCCGGCAATACGCCGAAAAGGAAGGCTCCCAGGTCTTTGTGATCTCCGCGAAGGTGGAGGCGGAACTTTCGGAATTCGATGACGAAGAGCGGAAAGCGTTTCTGGAAGATCTGGGTCTTAAGAGTTCCGGTCTCGATAAGCTGATCAACGCCAGCTATACGACGCTCGGGCTCATCTCCTATCTTACCGCCGGCGAGAAAGAGACCCGCGCCTGGACGATCACGAAGGGCACGAAAGCCCCGCAGGCGGCAGGCAAGATCCATTCGGACTTTGAACGCGGCTTCATCCGCGCCGAGATCGTGGACTGGAAGGATCTTCTTGAACTGGGTTCACTGAATGCAGCCAAAGAGAAAGGCCTGGTCCGGCTGGAGGGCAAGGACTACGTTATGCAGGACGGGGACGTCGTTCTCTTCCGCTTCAACGTGTAAACGGGCGGGGCGATTTACAAATCAGGTCTGTTCTGATATAATTACACATTTGTATTGATTGTTTTTTGAGCCGGAGGCTTACGGATGAAGGAATTGTTTGACGACGATATGGATGTCACCGTGACGCTCAGTCTCGATGACGGTTCAGAGATCGAGTGCCGCACCGTGACGGTTTTTCAGGCCGGAGGAAGAGATTACATCGCGCTTCTCCCCCTTGAAGGACCCGAGGCAGAGACCGGAAACGTCTGGATCTACCGCTACAGGGA
>DBVJ01000130.1:0-8021 GCA_002308115.1 Lachnospiraceae bacterium UBA1267 | reverse complement strand
AATATTGAAGACGATCAGGAATTTGAACTGGCCCGCGACGCCTTTGACGAATTTCTGGACGCCGTCGAGTTTGACGAACTGGTTGAAGAAGACGAGGACGCTCCCGAAGCGGAGCCCCTCGCTGATCCCGGAGAAACGGAGGATCATAAATGAAACAGAAACGTAACAACTTTTTCAAGTTTCCCGTGCTGACCGCGCTGGCGACGGCGGTGGTCATTCTGGCCCTTTCCGTTACGGCAGGCGTCGGAAATCATACCGTCATGGCCACGCTGGACACCGGAAATCCTGTACAGGATGAGCTCAACATCAAGACTGGAACTCTGGTTTCCAACGTCTTTGCTTTCGGCGAGTCTCTCTCAGGTCTTACGGTCGAAGAAGCCGTGGCAAAGATCAACCGCGCCACGTCCACCGTCCTGACCAAGAGACTTCATGCCATAAGCGCGGACGCGGACAAAGAATGGACCGCCACGTTCCAGGATCTCGGCATTCATCTGGAAGAAACCAATGCCACCGAGACCCTGCGTTCCTGCATCCTTTCCGGCACCGTGCTGGAGCGCTACAAGATGGCCAAAGACCGCGAGAAAGATCCTATCGTCATCTCTCCCGGCCTGGTCTTCGATCCGGACAGCATCCGAGCCGCCATCACCGACGCGCTCTCTTCCTGGAACCAGGAACCTGTCGAGACCATCGTGACGGTCCGTCAGGGCGGCCTCAACATTGTCCCCGGACAGAACGGCCACACCTATGATTTCACGGAAGGGCTGGACAGCTTCATCAATACGCTGAAGAGCGGCAGTCTTTCAGACGATGTCTATGAACTGGCCACACAGTATACGACGGTCGAACCGCAGATGACCGTGGAACGCGCCAGAAGCTACGTCGTCATCGGTTCCTTTACCACCTCATACAACAAGCCGATCGACACGGTCGACCATAACCGTCAGCAGAACCTGATCCGCTCCACCCAGGGGATCAGCGGCAACATGTTCTCTCCCGGCCAGCAGATCTCCGCGCTGGCTATGTACGCGCCGGTGACGCTGGCAGGCGGTTATGCCCCGGCCGGCACGTTCAACGATGGTCATACGGAAGAGATCGGCGGCGGCATCTGCCAGACCACGACCACGCTTTACAACGCGCTGCTTCGCGCGGAGCTCGGTATCCTGCTCAGAAGAAATCACTCCTACGTTGTTTCTTACGTGGACGCTTCCATGGACGCCATGGTGTACGCGCAAGGCGGTTCGGACTTCATTGCCCAGAACACGACCTCTGATTACATCTTCCTGGATGCCTCCGTGAACACGGCGAACTGCACGGTGACGGTCAACGTCATCGGCCGTGAGGAGCATGGACCTTCGCACTCGGTCCGCTTTGAGACCAACATTCTCAATCTGCAGTCTCCGGGCGTGGAAAATGTCGTCAACAACAGCCTTCCGATGGGATGGGTCGACGCGAACGAGAAGATCATTTTCCCGGAAACGATCTTCATGGAGCCCATTCTGGAGTCCGTCAGCTACAAGATCGTGATCGACAACGGTGTCCAGACCCGTACGCAGCTGAATCACGACCGCTACAAGGGTTATGCGCCCAAGGTGCAGGTCGCACCTGACGTCCGCTGGATCCTGAAGCCGACCATGGACAGAACCCGCAACTATCTGATCTCGAACATGTCCTTCATCGATTCCGAACAGACGGACGTCGGTGCCGCGCCGCAGCTCATCAAGGACGGCAAGATGGCCGCGTTCAACCGTGAAATGCGTGCGCTCTTCCCCGGAACCTGGACTGCAAGGGACAATCAGGTGCAGGGCCGCGTGATGTACGGCGAGACCGGTACGGACTTCCCGACCGAGACCGAATCCGAGACCGACGAAGAAACGACCGCGCCGGATGACGAGTCCACGCCGGGTTCGGAAACGACGGCCCCGACCGATCCGCCCACGGCACCGCCGACTGATCCGCCCACCGATCCGCCTACAGCCCCGCCCACAGATCCGCCGACAGACACGCCGACCGATGCGCCCACGGATACGCCGACCGATCCGCCCGTCACAGAGCAGCCGGTGGAACCGTAAACAACTTTACAGAACACGCAAAGGACCGGGTCTTCACCCGGTCCTTTTTCATTGACGGAAAAAGCTTACTACGATAAAATCACCTTCGTGTCACCTGAAAGACACCAAGAAGAGGTCACTATGCAAAGCAGTTTATGGCAGCGTTTCCGGACAAAATACATCGGAGACAAAGCTTTCTACAAAATGGTGCTTGCGATCGCCGTTCCGATCATCATTCAGAACGGCATCACCAACTTTGTCGGCATGCTGGACAATATCATGGTGGGGCAGATCGGAACAGAAGAAATGTCCGGCGTCTCCATCGTGAACCAGCTTCATTTTGTGTACATGCTCTGCGTGTTCGGGGGCGTGGGAGGTATCGGGATCTTCACCGCCCAGTACTGCGGCGCGGGCGATCAGGAGGGCATCCGCCGTACTTTCCGCGTGAAACTCTGGATCGGCTTCTTTCTGACGATCGCGGCCTTTCTGATCCTCAACTTCTTCGGAACCTTCCTGATCAGCCTCTATCTGAACGATGAAAGCGGCATGAACGCCGCTTCCATTCAGGCGACGCTTGATTTTGGAAAACAATATCTTTACATACTGATGTTTTCCTTCCCTGCGGTGTTTCTTCTGCAGGCCTACTCTTCCACGCTTCGGGAATGCGGCCAGACCGTTCTCCCGATGAAAGCCGGCGTCGTTGCGGTGCTGGTCAATCTTTTAGGCAATTACCTTTTGATCTTCGGCAATCTGGGAATGCCGAAAATGGGCGTTCAGGGCGCGGCGGTTGCGACCGTGGCCTCCCGCTACGTGGAAGCGCTCATCGTGATGATCTGGACACATACCCATACCACCGAGCAGCCCTGGGCAAAAGGGGTCTTCCAAAAACTCTGGGTGCCTCTTCGGGAAGTCGGCAAGTATCTCAAAAAAGGCCTTCCGCTTCTTCTCAACGAGGCGCTCTGGTCCACTGCCTATGCGACACTCTCCCAGTGCTACTCCATGCGCGGGCTCTCTGTCGTTGCCGGTCTGAACATCGCCACAACGCTGAACAACCTGCTCAGGATCATTTTCATTACCATGGGCACGGCCATCGGCATCATCATCGGACAGCTGCTGGGCGCCGGAAGGCTTGAGGAAGCCAAGGACAAAGACAATAAAATGCTGTTTCTGTCGGTTGCGACAAGCGTCGTGACCGCCGTGCTTCTCGTGGCCGGATCCTTCTTCTTCCCGAACTTCTACAACACCACGGATGAAGTGCGGGCCATCGCGTCTTCTTTCCTTCTGGCGGATGCGCTCAGCTGCCCGATGGACGCGTTTATGAACGGTGCTTATTTTACGCTCCGCGCAGGCGGAAAGACACTTCGTACCTTCCTTTTCGATTCGGTCTCGCTCTGGGCTGTCTCCGTCCCGGTCGCCTTCATCCTGAGCCGCTTCACGGCACTCTCCGCCGTGTGGATCTATGTGTTCGTGATCGTCGCGAACTTTTTCAAAGTGCTCCTCGGATACATCTGGGTCAGGAAAAATATCTGGCTTGTGGATCTGGTCGGAAAACAGGACTGAGTTTCACAGCAATAAAAGACGCTCCGGTCACATTAATCCGGAGCGTCTTTTTTATGATGGATCCATCTTTTTTTCAGACCAGGAAGGGTCTCGTTTCCGACAGAGAAGGATGATAGAAGGGATCCCGCGGAAGATTCAATGCAGGCCGTCCCAGAAGGCCGTCCGAGAAGCCCAGAAGCGGTTCTTTCTGGTCCGTCCGGAGCGTGACCCGGGGATCCATGACGAGAAGGAAGCCTTTCCTCTGAAGGAACAATCCGAGGCTTACAGAAAGCCTTTCCAAAGAATCTTCAGACTTAGCGTCTCCTTCTGAAAGCCACTCGTGGAGAAGCGCCTTTCGGATCAGGATGCAGTCCAGACTCAAGGCCTGCACATTGGAAGCCGTGATCGCTCTGCACATGTAGCCGGGTTTCTCGGGTTCCTCCCCTTTGAAGTAGTGAAGCGCCTTTCCGTCTTTTCGGACATGGATGCCGGCGCTTTTGGTCATTCCGTTCGCATAGAGCAGTCTCGGTCCGGCTGCGCCGGTCATGGGAAAGACAAAGCGTCCTTTGAGAAGGCTTTTCTGAGCCTCGGAAAGGGCTTCTGTGCCTTTTCTTCGGATCAGCACGTATTCCGCTTCGTTTTCGGACAAAGCCCCGTCAAGGGCCTTTTTGAGGCCTTCCAGAGAGTCTTCCTCCGTGACGGCTTCCACGATCTCCCCAAGAGGTTCTTCGGGGTTTATAAAGAACCAGCCCGGGTTTTGGGCATCCTCGCATTCCGCGCGTATGCCCAGACGGTCAAGATACGCCTTGAGTGCCCGAAGGCCCGCGCTTGCGGCATAGTTCTTGGTGTCCATGCTTTTTGCGGTCGACCGGGGGTGGCTTCTCCAGTGATACAGGACTCTCGGCACGTGGACAAATGCGTTCGTACGTTCTGACGCGCGAAGCACCAGATCATAGTCCTGGGCGCCGTCAAAGGCCGGATCCAGTCCTCCGAGCGCTTGGAAGAGTTCCGTACGCATCATGAGAAAATGGCAGATATAATTGCTGGACCGAAGTGTGTCGGGCGCAAAATCCGGCTTGAAGTTCGGGAAGAACCAGTCATTTCCCGCCTCTGTGACCTTGTCCTCGTCGCAGTAGAACACGTCCGCGTCCGGGTTCTCCTGAAGCGTTTTGACGTAGGTATAGAGCGCATCCGGTTCCAGAAGGTCGTCATGGTCAAAGAGCGCGGTCCACTCCCCTTCCGCACGCCGCGCGGCCGCATTCGTGTTACGGGAGATCCCGCCGTTTTCCGCGAGGTCAAACACGAGAATGCGTTTTTCTTTGTCCGCATAGGCTTTGAGCGTCTTCGACAGTTCAGTATCCTCCGGAGAGGCATTCGCGAGGATCAGCTGAAACCGTCCGTAGCTTTGCCTGAGCACACTGTCGATCATCGCCTGAAGGAAAGGGATCGGGGTTTTATAGACCGGCACCAGGATGCTGATGAGGGGTTCATTCGGAAAATGTTCCTCGCGCTGCCTGAGAAGTTCCGCCTCCGTCACGCGGTTTTTCTCAAACCATGCATGATAGCGTTTGTCGTTGGTATGAAGGAGTTTGTTCTCCGCTTTCAGAAGAAACTGTCTCGCATTCATTTCCGCTCCAGTCCCGGGATCTCCGCGCGGAGATCTCCCGCCTTGTAATGTTCGAACTTCTCCATGAGATACGGTCTTGTCCGCTCGATGACGGCTTTTCTGGCTTCAAAAACCTGCGGGTCATAAGGGGTCCTGAAGACACTGGTCGTTTTATCCACGCGAAGGAAAGGATACTTCATCGAATAGCGTGTCCAGAGGTCCCAGTCCTCAAAGGTCTCCACTGTCGTATCGAATCCGCCGAGTTCCTCAAAGATCTCGCGGCGGAACATCAGGCACTGGATCGGGATGAAGTTGGTGTCCAGCATCTCTTCTTCGGTGAAATCCTGCGTGCAGACGGACTGTACTTCACGGACCTGGTAGCTGTATGGCTTCTTTGAGAGCACGTCGATACGGCTCTCAAACGCGCCGGCATAGGCCGCCCAGGCATTTTCCCGCTCCAGGAATCCCACCAGTGTTTCCACATGTTTCGGATACAGCATGTCGTCGTCGTCCAGGAAGTTCAGGTACTTGCCCTTTGCGCGGGACATGGCGATGTTCCCGGCTTTGCAGCGTCCCTGGTTCTCTCCGAGGGCCACATAATTGACGCGGAGATCCGGGAATTCTCTGCGGATCATTTCCTCCGAATCCGCCGGGCCGTCTTCCACGACGACGGCCTCCACATTTTTGTAGCTCTGCTGTCTCACGGAATACAACGCTTCCCGAAGCGCTTCCGGGCGGCTCATGGTGCGGATCACGATGGATACCAGAGGACCGTCGTCGCAGGGCGGATAAAGGGTAAACGCGCCTGTGCCCTGCGCTTCATAATCGATCCAGCGAAACACCGGGTGGAAATCTCCGTGCCTCGCCGCGTTTTTGAGCCATGTGAAGAAGAATTTAAAACAGCTCGGGATGAACACTTTGCGGGCTTCTTTGAGGACTGTCTGACGCACTTCTTCCGAAGTGCCTTCCGGCAGATAAGCGCCGTGGCGCGGGATCCTCTGGAAGATCATGAATCCGCCGAGGAAATTCCGGAAAGTGCCGTACTTCGCCCGGAGATACCAGTTGTTCAGATAACTGTACAGGAACTGGATGGGTTTCAGAAGATTCTCCGGGTCATAGGAGTAATGGTCGATCTCAACGTTCCAGAGATATTTCAGATTCCACCCGTGTTTCCGGAAATTCCATGAAAGATCCACATCCTCGGCGTACATGAAAATGTTCTTGTCAAAGCCGCCCAGTTCCTCGAAGATCTGCCGTCTGACGATCATGCACGCGCCGGAGCACCAGGAGGTATAGCCGGTCAGCGGATCATAGTATTTCGGATGCTCGTATGGCTTCTGGCAAAGCTCCCACATGCCGACGGAGGGATCGGATCCGAGGATCTCCTCTTCGAGCCTTTTCAGCGTATCCGTGTGCATTTTCGTGTCCACGTTGAAAATGAAGAGGTATTCGTTCTCCCCGAGCGAAGCCGCCAGATTGTTTCCGGCGCCGAAGCCCACGTTCTTCTTTCCCGCGTCCACGATAAAGCCGCCGAAACGTGCGCCGTACTGCGCCTTTGCTTCCAGAAGACGCTCGACGGAATCGTCCGTGCTGGCGTTGTCATGGAAGATCAGCGTCAGATCCCGGAGATCATAGTCGGAAGCCGCAATGCTTTCCACTAAAGAACGGATCCATTTGGATGAATTGTATGTTACGAAGAGGATATCGAATTTCACGTTGTCATCCTTTCTGTCGTCAGAGGCTGTCCGGGTGTTCAGGACACCGTCCGGCCGCTTTTCATTTTTCCGGCGAGGAGTCTGATGAGGTCGATCAGAGGAACACAAATGTAGCCGCAAAGGATCGTGTTGGAGACCGCATGTACGACATCATAAGGAAGACCTGAAAGTATCCACGCAAACATTCCTTTGAGATTCAGGCCGTAAAAAAGCGCCTGAGCCGGGGCAAAGAGTGTGCCGAATGTGATGCCGCTTAGGAACCCGATGCCCGCATAGGCCAGCGCTCTTCCCCATCTGGGCCATTCCTTCGGGACCAGCAAGGAGAGAAAGAACGGCGGCAGNNCGCCAGCCACACATAGAGGTAGGAGACCCAGTAAGTCGTGAAGCCGAATACCAGTCCCTCCAGAAACACGTAAATGTAAATGGATACGAGGGCTTTCCAGCGAAAGACGACCGTGAGGCAGATGATGAAGACGCAGATGAGATGCACGTTCGGCAGATGCTGCATGGCGAACTTGGTGGCGAACATCAAAGCGCCCATCAAGGCGAACAATGTGATTTCCAAGACCGTGAGGCCTGCTTTCTTCATGCGCCTTCTGCCTCCAGCTTTTTGAGCACTTCCGGAATCCTTTCGATGACGTCCAGAGGCCGTGCGGAACGGATCCCGAAACGCTCAGCCGCAAGATCTCCCGCTGCGCCATGGATGTAGGCGCCCATGGCTGCCGCGTCGCGTCCCCGGACACCGCCCGCCATCAATGCGCCGATCACGCCGGAGAGTACGTCTCCGCTTCCTGCCGCTGCCAGACACGGGTTTCCGGTATGATTGACCAGGATCTCGGGTTCTTCGATCACGACGGGCTCCATATCCTCTGAAATCTCCCTGGGCGGCAGGTAGATCGCCTCCGTGACCAGCGTATCCGGTCCCTTCAGAAGGATCGCCGCGCCATAGGCCGCCGAAGCTTTTATAAGCGCCGCTTTCCGGTCGGAGCGGACTGCCGAGGAAGGGAGTTCCAGAAGGCGGGCCATTTCTCCCTCATGCGGCGTGAGCACCACGTCGCGGCCTTTAAAATGCCATGGCGCGGTCGCCAGAGAATTCAGTCCGTCCGCATCGAT
>DBVJ01000110.1:5475-12866 GCA_002308115.1 Lachnospiraceae bacterium UBA1267 | reverse complement strand
CCACAGGCTCCTTACGGCCAGCAGCCGCAGGCTCCTTATGTGAATTCCGGCATCCCGAACGTGCCGGTTGAGAAGGTCGTTCAGGAGGACGAGCCGCGCCGCGCCCCCGTGATCTCGATCATATTCATGTTCCTTGCCGCGAACCTTCTCATCTTTCGGTATGTAATGATCTTCGCCAACGGGAACACCGGTGCGGCGAATGTTTTGTATTTCATGATGGCCATCGGCGCCTGCGTGCTGATGATCCTGGGACTTCTGATTCCGAAGAAACAGATCCTTTACGGCATCGGCCTTCTTGTGTTCGCGCTTTCCAGCCTTGTGGATTTCGTGCAGGCTCTTCTTTCGAGCGGAGATGCCGCGGATGCTTCGATGAACTTCTTCCTGCTCTCCGCATTCACCCTTGCCGGCCTGTATTATGTGCTGAAGGGCAAAGGCATCAAAAAAGGCCTGAAACTCGTGGCGTGCATCATCGGCCTGGTCTTTGAACTGAGCGGCAGCATTGTCCTCTTCACGACGGTCATGAACCACATCCCGTCCTCCATGAGGGCACTTTTCGCGACGCAGGTCTTCGTCGGCATGGCCGCTTTCATGCTGATCTGGATCGCAACGCTGATCTTTACGCCCTTCGGACGGAAAAAACGCTGACGGACAGATCCCGTCCGGACGTCAAAAAAGCGGCTGCCCACCGGCTTCCGCTTTTTCATATAAGTCTCTTACAGAGAGATCACGACTTTCTCCTGAAGGGATTCGTCGAGCTCTGCTTTATCCAGAGAAACGCTCGTGATGAAGTCTACTTTGAACTTTTGGCTGATTGCCTCCAGCTGTTCCACGTATTCTTTGACCAGCGCCGGATCAGCCGGCAGCTTCAGATTCTTGAGGAAGGAATCCAGATAGATCTTCTCCAGGTCGTGGTCCTGGGAAAGGATCCCGCAGATAAAACCGATAAATTCATCCGCATTCTTTAAAGGATAGCGGCTTGCGTCGATCAGGCGGATACGGTTGTTGAGTTCAAACATGTGCTTGGTGCTCTTGTCGATATAGACAATGTGCCCCTGAGCGGAAGCCACTGCTTCGTTTGCCTGATCGATGAGATACTGTGTTTTGCCTCGGCCTAACGAGCCGACGATCAACTGGACCATGGCGTGTGCCCTCCTTTTACGAGTACTGTAAGCGCCTTATGGGCGCAAAGGAATGTCTGTGTTCTCTATTATATTTTCCAACGGAAAAAAAAGCAAGATGGGAAGCGCCATGGAGCGGACAACTGATTGCATTCCTTCACTAAAAATAGTATGCTACAATTGTAATTGCGGGGTTTTTCGATTCTCGCCAAACAAAATAAAAAAAATAGGAAGGTGGAAGGAATGAAGGTCAGATTTGATTATTCGAAGGCGAAGGAATTCATCGACGAGAAGGCGCTTGAGGCCATGAAGAAGCGCGCGGAAGCCGCAAAGAAGGTGCTGCTCGACGGCAGCGGCGCGGGCGCGGATTTCCGGGGCTGGATCGATCTGCCGGTCGATTACGACAAGGAAGAGTTCGCCCGCATCGAAAAGGCCGCGGCGAAGATCCGCGAGGATTCCGACGTGCTGTTCGTGATCGGCATCGGCGGCTCCTACCTCGGGGCACGTGCGGCAAATGAGTTCCTGAACCACAACTTCTACAATAAACTGTCCAAAGAAGAACGCAAGGCGCCGGAGATCTACTATGCCGGCAACTCCATCAGCGGGACCTATCTCGCCGAGCTTCTGGAGATCCTCGGAGACCGCGACTTCTCCGTGAACGTCATCTCGAAATCCGGCACCACCACCGAGCCGGCCATCGCATTCCGCGTCTTCAAGGAACTGGCCGAGAAGAAGTACGGCAAGGAAGGCGCAGCAAAGCGCATTTACGCGACGACCGACAAGGCTCGCGGCGCGCTGAAGACGCTGGCGGACGGCGAAGGCTATGAGTGCTTTGTCGTTCCGGACGACGTCGGCGGACGTTACTCCGTGCTGACGGCTGTCGGCCTTCTTCCGATCGCAGCGACCGGCGCGGACATCCGCGGCCTCATGAAAGGCGCCGCCGATATGCGCGAGCACTGCATGAACGCTCCTGTGGACGAAAATGACGCGATGCTGTACGCAGCCTGCCGCGACCTGTTCTACGAGAACGGCAAGGGCGTCGAGATCCTCGTCAACTACGAGCCGAACTTCCATTATGTCAGCGAGTGGTGGAAACAGCTCTACGGCGAATCCGAAGGCAAGGACCACAAGAGCCTCTTCCCGGCAGCCGTGGACTTCACGACGGACCTTCATTCCATGGGCCAGTTCATCCAGCAGGGCACGCCGCTTCATTTTGAGACGGTCGTGGACGTGGAAGAATCCAGAAAATGTGTCGTCGTCGGTTCCGACGAGAGCAATCTGGACGGCCTGAACTATCTGGCCGGCCGCGACATGAACTATGTCAACCACTGCGCAATGAACGGCACGATCCTGGCGCACAAGGAAGGCGGTGTCCCGAACCTCGTCGTCCGCGTAAAGGATCAGTCCGCCGAAGCGCTCGGCCAGCTGTTCTACTTCTTTGAGTTCGCCTGCGGCGTCTCCGGCTACACGGTCGGCATCAACCCCTTCGACCAGCCCGGCGTCGAGCTCTACAAGCGCAATATGTTCGGCCTTCTCGGCAAGCCCGGCTATGAGAGCCTGACCGAGGATCTGAGGAAGAGGCTGTAAGCATTTTCGGGACAGTTGTCCTGAACCCCGCGCGAGGGAAAGAAACAGAAATGATCTTTGATACGCATGCACATTATAATGATCCGGCTTTCGACCCGGACCGCGAGGAACTCTTAAAGTCGTTCCCTGCGGCCGGGGTCGGCCGCGTCGTGAACATCGGCTGCTGCGTCGACAGTTCATTCGACTGTGTGAAACTGTCCGAAAAGTATGATTTCATCTATGCCGCGGTCGGCGTGCATCCCGACGACGTCGCGGAGCTTGGCGATAAGGACATCGATACACTCCGCAGGCTGGCCCGCGAAAACCTGTACCGGGAAGGCCGCGGAAAGGTCGTGGCGATCGGCGAGATCGGCTATGATCTCTACCATGACGACCATGTGGACGAGGCGCTCCAGCGGAAGTGGTTTGAAGCACAGCTTGAACTGGCCAACGAACTGGAGCTTCCCGCGGTGATCCACAGTAGATCCGCCGCGCAGCGGACCTACGATACACTGAAGGCTCTCCGGACCGGCGACCGCGCGGGCATCATGCACTGCTACGGCTACTCGGTCGAGATGGCCAGACTCTTTCTGAATCTGGGCTATTACATCGGCCTCGGCGGCGTGGTGACCTTTAAGAACGGCCGTGTGGCCAAAGAGGTCGCAGCCTACGTCCCTGCGGACCGGCTCCTCATCGAGACCGACTGCCCCTTCATTTCCCCTGTGCCTTACCGGGGACAGCGGAATGATTCGCGGAATCTGCACCTTGTGGTGAAGGCGCTCTCGGAACTCCGGGGCGTCTCAGAAGAAGAGATCGAACGGACGACCTGGGAAAATGCCTGCCGTCTGTACGGAATCGAGGCATAATGGCGCTTGTCGAACCGAAAAACACCATAGAAGTCCTCAAGGACACCGGCTTCAGCTTCAAGAAGAGTCTGGGGCAGAATTTCCTGATCGATGAAAGCGTTCTTCGGAAGATCATCGATGCTGCCTGCCTCACGAAAGACGATTGCGTACTGGAGATCGGGCCGGGCATCGGCACCATGACCGAGGCGCTTTCCGAAGCGGCCGGCCGCGTGATCGCCGTCGAACTGGACAACCGCCTCATCCCGATCCTCAGGGAGAACCTCGCAGGACGGGAAAATGTGACGGTCATCCAGGGGGATATTCTCCGGACCGACATCCGGAAACTGTCGGAAGAATTCTGTGGCGGAAAGCCGTTCAAGGCAGTCGCGAATCTGCCCTATTCGGTCACGACGCCCGCACTTTTGAAACTACTGGACGAAAGCGCCCCGATCCTCTCCGCCACGCTGATGGTGCAGAAAGAAGTTGCGGAACGGATGATGGCGGACCCCGGCACAAAGGCATACGGCGCGCTGTCTCTCGCGGTCCAGTACCGCGCGGAGATCTCCGTCGCCGCAAACGTCCCGAGAAACTGCTTCATTCCCCGCCCCGAGGTGGACTCGCAGGTCGTACATCTTCAGTGCTTTTCGGAGCCGCCGGTCCGCACGGAAGATCCGGAACTTATGTTCCGGCTGATCCGGGCGAGCTTCAACGAGCGGCGGAAGACCCTTGTAAACGGCCTCGCGAACGGCAAGATCGGTTATACGAAAGAAGAGATCGCCCGTGCAGTTGAAGCGCTCGGGAAGGGCGAAGCCGTACGAGGCGAAACGCTTTCCCTTGAAGACTTCGCAAGACTCGCGGACTTATTTATCCGGGCATGAAGAAACTGACAGCCGACGAAAAGTTCATGAAGGCGGCGCTTCGGGAAGCCCGCAAAGCGTACCGGATCGGCGAGACGCCGATCGGCTGCGTCATTGTCCGCACACGTCTCTATGACGGCACGGCGCTTTCAAAGCCTGAGATCATTGCCCGCGGGCACAACCGCCGGAACACAGATAAATGTACGCTCTCCCATGCGGAGATCCTGGCCATACGCCGTGCTTCCAGGAAACTCGGCGACTGGCGCCTCGAGGGCTGCACGCTCTATGTGACGCTGGAACCCTGTCAGATGTGCGCAGGCGCATTGGTTCAGTCCCGCATCGACCGCGTCGTCATCGGCGCGATGAACCCGAAGGCCGGATCCGCAGGCTCCATCGTGAATCTTCTCGAGGAGCCGCGCTTCAATCACCAGTGTGAGGTGACACGCGGCGTACTCCGGGAGGAATGCGAAGCATTGATGAAAGGCTTTTTCAAAGAGATCCGTGCAAGAAAGGATCAGGCATGAGTAAGAAAAAAGGCTGGATCCTCAGAATCACTTACGACGGACTCCTCGCCGCGCTTTGCGCGGTTCTCGGTTCGGTCGCGGCCATCGACATCGGCATCGCCAAGCTGACATTTGAAAATGTCCCCGTGGTGATCGCAGGTCTCTTGTTCGGGCCTGTGGACGGCATGCTCGTCGGTTTTGTCGGCATCTTTCTAAGCCAGGTCATCCGATACGGGATCGACGCTTCCACGATGCTGTGGGTCGCGCCCTATGTGCTTTCAGGCCTCGTAGTCGGTCTCGGCGCGCTCTTGTGCCGCTTCCGCCCGAAGTTCTGGCAGCTTCTTGTAATCCTGATCGTGGACGCGATCGTCGTCACCGGCGCCAACACCGTCGGATTGTACATTTATTACTATTACATTCTGAAGACGCCGAAAGAGACCATGTTTGCCGCGATCCCCGTACGGCTTGCGGTCAGCGCCGTGAAAGGCGTCCTCTACGCGATCCTGATGCCGCTTCTCATCAAGGGACTGGAATCCGCAGGGATCTATGAACGGCCCCGCGTTCAGGACCCGAAGGAAGACCGGAAAACGCCTCAGGATGAAGGAACCGATACCCTATGAAGAACAAAGAAGGCAACAACAAAAAACAATGGGTCCTTGGAACGCTTTTGGTGCTCATTCTCCTGATCATCGGCGCGTACTTCCTGATCAGAAACCTTTCAGACAGAGAGCACTCCGATCCGACCACGCCGAGTCCCTTTGAACTGGAGACCATAGAGCCCACGGAGCCGTCCAGGGAAGCTGGCCTGGAAACACTGGGCAATGAGAAGCCCCCGGAGAGCACGAACACATCGGATCCGACAGCCGAGCCCACATTTGAATTCGAGACGCCCGCCGCGCCGACCGTGAATACGGACGAACCCACGGCAGGGCTGGAAACGCCTCCTGTACCGGCATCTTCGACGACCCGGCCGCAGACCGATCCGCCCGAGACGCCGGGCCAGACAGATCCCCCGGAAACGCCGGAACAGACGGACCCGCCCGAGACGACGGCGGGCCGGACGACCCAGGCGCCAACCACAAAGGCCCCGGCCACCTCTGCGCCTACGACCGTTGCGCCGACGACGACCCAGGCCCCGACCACAACTGCGCCGACGACCACCGCCGAGCCTTATGTCGTCGAAAGCAGAAGCTACAGCGACAGAGACCACGTGGCCGCCTATATCCAGGCGTTTGGCCACCTTCCGCCGAATTACATTACCAAATCCCAGGCGGACAATATGAGCGGCTGGCAGAAGAACGGCTACTATGTCGGCGGAGACCGTTTCGGCAACTATGAAGGGATACTTCCGAAGAAATCCGGCAGGAAATACTACGAGTGTGACATTTCCTACTCCCAGAGCAACATCAACAAAGGAAACCGCGGAACGAAACGAATCGTGTACTCCAACGACGGCCTCATTTTCTACACGTCGGATCACTACGAGAGTTTCCAGCAATACGTCAACGGGCAATGGCGTTCCTACCCGTAAGAAGCCATGAAACAGATCGATAACAGGAAAAAACAGCTGATCCTCTGGGCGGTCATCGTTGTCCTCGGACTGATCATTGCCGGCTACTTCTTCATGAAGGGAAACTCCGGGAGCCCCCAGAATCCGACAACTGTGCCCGGACAGCTCCCGACCGAGGAGACTACAAAGGACAGCGGCACCTATGAACTGGAGACCGAGGAGACCACTGCCGAAGCCTATGTCGCGGAGAGTAAAGAATACAGCGACAAGGATCATGTCGCCGCCTACATTCACGAATTCGGGCACCTTCCGCCCAACTACATCACGAAGTCCCAGGCGGACAACATGAACGGCTGGCAGAAACAGGGCTACTACATCGGCGGAGACCGCTTCGGCAATTATGAAGGACTGCTGCCGAAGAAGTCCGGCAGGAAGTACTACGAATGCGACATTTCCTATTCAGACTCCAATCTGAAGAAGGGAAACCGCGGCACCAAGCGCCTGATCTATTCCGACGACGGCCTGATCTTTTATACCGCCGACCACTATGAGAATTTTACACAGCTTTATCCCTAAGGACTGAAAAATGCGCTCGATCAAGATTCGATTCAATGACTTTGAAAATGCAAAAGCTCTGCACGGATATCTCCGGGACACCCTTGGTTTCGAGGATTACTACGGGATGAACCTCGACGCCCTCTATGACGTGCTCTCCATGTGGCCGGAAGAGCTCAAGATCCTCACAGAAAGCGGCGGCACGGCCTTTGAAGAGGGCTTTTACGCGGTGTTCCGGGATGCTTCCGAGATCAACCGCCGGATCAGCTGCCGTGAAGTGAAAGCGGGCATCTCCAGAAGAAAACGGACACGGAGACACTGAGTTTTCCGAAAGCGTCCCGGAGCTCCGAAAAACCATTTGACACCCCGAAACTATTATGATATAGTCCTAAATGCTCTCGCGAGAGAGCGATGGCGGGATAGCTCAGTTGGCTAGA
>DBVJ01000110.1:0-5432 GCA_002308115.1 Lachnospiraceae bacterium UBA1267 | reverse complement strand
GAAACGGCAACAAGCCGCTATGAAAGAAAAGACACACGGTACGCAAGCGGCCGTGTGTCTTTTCTTTTTGTCTCGTCATGGCGCCTCTTTGGGCGCGCGAGGAGGGGTTCAGCACTCGAAGCGTACGGTCTCGTTACTCAGGAAGAAAAGCGCGAGNNTCGTTGCCGTAGCTGCGCACGCCCTCTTCGCTCTCGAAGAACAGCGCCAGCGCGCCGGGGCCGACGTGGGAGCCGGTGACGGGTTCATATTCGACGGGAAGGATCTCTTTGGGCGGATGCTCTTTACGAAGAAGTTCCATAAGGTATTTCGCATCTTCCCGGCAGCCCGCCTCAGCGATGCCGACGATCTGGGATTCGGGGTTTACCGCAAACTTGTTGAAGCGTTCCGCCAGTGCTTCGATGGCGCGCTTCCGCCCGCGGACAGACGCGAAAGAGACGATCTTGCCGTCTTCATTTCCCTTGAGGAGCGGTTTCAGATTCAAGACACTTCCGACCAGCGCCTTTACGGCGGAAAGTCTGCCTCCGCGCTTTAGGTGCATGAGGTCGTCCACGGTAAATACGTTGCACATACGCCGGGAGTAATCTCTTAGCTTCTCCGCCGCTTCCGTGACGCCGAGGCCGCGGTCTCTGAGCCTTGCGGCTTCCAAAGCGACCAGCCCTTCTCCGAGCGACGCTCCTTTTGTATCAACGATTTCGACGATGCGGTCCGGATGCTCTTCGGAGAGCATTTGTGCCGCAACACGGGCACAGTCACAGGAGCCGCTGATGCCTGACGACATACTGACGTAGAGCACGTCCTGTCCGTCTTTCATAAAAGGCTCAAAGAAATCCGCATAATGCTGAGGGGTGATCTGCGAGGTCGTGACCGCAAGGCCCCCTTTGATGCGCGCATAAAACTCATCTCCGTCAAAGGCCTCTGTATCTGTGCAGGAGTATTCCTTTTCGTCAATATAATAGGAAAATGGAATCAGATAGAGTCCGGCTTTCCGGACCCTGGAAGAGGGGAGATTTCCCGAAGTGTCCGTTACAACAACAAAAGACATACGCTGACCTCCGTGTGATGGATGGGGCCGGGCTTTGCCGCCCGGTTTCTTTCTTCGATCATAACGGAGCGCCCCCGAAAGAGACAACCTCCGGGCTGTTTCCCGGCTCTACTGAGGCTCCGCATGGCGGTAGAAGCGCGGGAGAGCGACTCTACGATGGGTAGAAAAGGCCGGAAGAATACGGTATAATACAATCAGGACAAACGCCTGAAAGGAGTCATCATGCAGAAATTTGTGTATTATGCGCCGACGGAGATCGTGTTCGGGCGCGATACGGAAGAGAGGGCCGGCGAACTGGTTCGTAAGCATGGCGGAAGCCGCGTCCTCGTGATCTACGGCGGCGGATCCGCGGTGAGAAGCAGACTTCTGGTGCGTGTCACGAAGAGCCTTGAGGAAAATGGCCTCGCGTGGAAGGCCATGGGCGGCGTGGTGCCGAATCCGCTGGTCTCCACAGCCCGCAATATGGCCAAGGAAGCCATTGCGTTCGGCGCGGATTTCATCCTTGCCGTCGGCGGCGGGAGCGTGATGGACACCGCAAAGGGCGTCGCACATGCCGCGGCCAATCCGGAGCACGACATCTGGGACTTCTGGACAGGGACGCCCATTCCGAAGAGCCTCCCGGTGGGCGCCATACTGACCATATCAGCCGCCGGTTCGGAGACCAGCGATTCTGCCGTTCTGACCAACGACGGACAGGATCCGCCGACAAAACGCGGCGTCAATACAATCTTTAACCGCTGCCGTTTCGCCATCATGGATCCGTGTCTGACGATGACGCTTCCCAAGTACCAGATCGGGGCCGGCGCGGCGGACATTTTCATGCATACTTCCGAGCGGTATTTCACCAACATTCTGGGCAATCATCTGACGGACGAGTTCGCGGAAGGACTGTTCCGGGACATCATCGAATACGGCCCGAAGGGCGTCCGGGATCCCTCGGATTATGAGGCCATGAGCGAGATCATGTGGTGCGGAAGCGTGTCCCACGTCGGCCTCACCGGTCTCGGAAGCAGGGGCGACACCCAGAGGGACGGCGACTGGTCCTGCCATCAGCTCGGAATGGCGATCTCGGCGCTTTACGATTCCACCCACGGCGCCACGCTGACAGCCGTCTGGGGCGCATGGGCGCGTTATGTACGCAATGAAAACATCGGACGCTTTGCGCGCTTTGCGCGAAAGGTATGGGGCGTTTCAGAGACTGACGACGGAAAGGCCGCGGAAGAAGGCATCGCCCGTACCGAAGCCTGGTTCAAGAGCCTTGGCATGCCGCTCACGCTGACCGAACTGTTCGGACGCGCGCCTTCGGACGATGAGATCGAAGCGATCGCCGTGGAATGCTCCCGGAATCATGGCCGGACGATCGGCGCGTTTAAGAGCCTGAACCACGAGGATATCGTCGCGATCTATCAAGCCTGTAAGTAATCACACATCCGCTCCCGGTCCCGGATTGACAAATCTTTTCCAGTTCCGTATAATGACCTGGCTGCGAAAGCAGCCGGCGCCCCCGGCCCCGCACAATGGGACACTTCGAACCGTGTCAGGCCGGGAACGGAGCAGCACTAAGGAGACCGTCTCATGTGATGCGGTCCCGCCGGGGAGCGCTTGTAGAAGATCATCATCACCGCGGCGCAGAGGGATCTGCGCCGCGGTTTTTATGCCTGTTTCAAGTAGATTCCTGCTATTTTATATGCTATTCTGTCATTAACAATGAGCCGTATCCTCCGTTGTGCATGCCAAGGAGAACTGTCATATGAACATTTATGTCGCTTTATCACTGTTTTCTGTCATCATCGTCGTCTACCTGATCATCACGGAAATGTTCACGATCATGTTCCGCTTTACGGGGCTCCCGGCGGAACGGGCGCGTTTTCAGGTCATTTCGCTTCTGACCGGCTGCGGATATACCACAAAAGAAAGCGAAATGTTCCTCTCAAGCCGCGCAAGACGAAGGCTGGCGCGGATCACGATGCTGTTCGGATACGTGTTCAACATCACGATCGTATCCGCGTTCATCAACGTGTTTCTTTCCATTAAACTTACGGATCTTACGGACAACTGGCTCAGTATACTGATCCCCCTCGGCGCAGCCATCGTCATTTTCATCTTCATGCGCGTGCCGGCAATCCGCGCCTGGGGCGACAGTCTTCTGAGGAAGATCGCGGACCGCATCCTGAAACGCGGAGAGACCTTCAATACGGTCGTCCTGATGGACTATATCGGGACGGAATCCATTGCGAGCGTGAAACTGAATCACATTCCGGAACAGTACCTCGGCCAGTCGCTTGCCCAGATGAAGCTGAAGGCGGAGACGGGCATCCTGGTGATGCTGGTGGAATCGAAAGGGAAGAAGCCCGAGGCGGCCGGTGCGGACACGGTGTTTCAGGTCGGCGACAAGCTGACGGTGTTCGGCAATTACAAGACGATCTGCCGCACATTTGACGCGCAGGAAAGCTTCGAGGATCAGTGAAGGCGGGCGCTTTCCGCCCCTTGCCACACTTCCTAAGATAATGTATAATTAAACGGATTGTGAATATCGAGGGGCCCGCATGAGTTACACGGCACTTTACCGGAAATACCGCCCGCAGCGTTTTGAAGACGTCAGGGGACAGGATCCGATCGTTAACACACTGAAGAATCAGATCACGCACGACCGCATCGGTCATGCGTATCTTTTCGCGGGCACGCGCGGAACGGGCAAGACGACCGTCGCGAAGATCTTTGCCCGTGCGGTGAACTGCGAGCATCCGGTGAACGGCAGCCCCTGCAACGAATGCCCCGCCTGCCGGGCGATCCTGAACGGATCTTCGGTAAACGTCGTCGAGATCGACGCGGCGTCCAACAACGGTGTGGACAACATCCGCGAGATCCGCGAGGAAGTCAAGTACAAGCCCACGGAAGGCCGGTACCGCGTATACATCGTGGATGAAGTGCACATGCTCTCCGCAGGCGCCTTCAATGCGCTCTTAAAGACGCTGGAAGAACCGCCGGAGTATGTGATCTTCATTCTGGCCACCACCGAAGTCCACAAGATCCCCGTGACCATTCTGTCGCGCTGCCAGCGTTACGACTTCCGAAGGCTTCCCCTGGAGACGCTGAAAGATCAGCTTTCGGGCGTTTTGCAGGCTGAAGGGATCGAGGCGGAAGAGGATGCGGTTTCTTATCTGGCCGCCCGCGCGGACGGCTCAAGCCGCGACGGTCTGTCGCTTCTCGAACAGTGTGTGTCGCTCCGCCCGGACCGGCGCCTGACCTATGAAAATGTGCTGGACGCGCTTGGCGCGGTCGACCAGCGTGTCTTCTCGGCCATGACGGGACAGATTCTTTCCCAGAATCTCTCCGGCGCGATCCAGGAGACCGACAAGCTTCTTTCCATGGGCCGCGATCTGTCCCAGTTCGTCACGGATTACATCTGGTATTTCAGAAATCTGATGCTGCTTTCGACCGGAGATCCCGGCGAGAACATTCTGGGGATCTCGCGGGAGAACATGGCCCGAATGCGGGAGGAGGCCAAAGACCTTTCGCTGGACGAGATCATCCGCTTCATCCGGATCCTTTCCGAGCTTTCCAACGCGCTCCGCGCTTCCGGCTCACGCCGGGTGCTCTTTGAGACCGCCCTGCTCCGCATGATGCGGCCGGAGACCGAAGAGGACTACGAGAGCCTGATCCAGCGCGTCCGCTTCCTGGAGGACCGCGTTTCGGCGATTCAGAAAGACGGCGTGGTGATTTCGACGAATGCGGCGGCCGGCACTCCCCAGGCGATCGGAAGCCCTGCGGCCGGCCGTATCGATGCACAGGCGGACACGAAGGAAGTCACGGTCCCGCCGGCGGTCTATGAAGATTATGAAAAGCTCACGAAGGACTGGCAGGACATTTGCCTCGGCCTGAGAGGCGCGCTCCGCTCTTCCATCACGAAGGCTACGGTCAGCGCCGACGAAAGCGGCAGACTGATCCTGTACTTCCCAAGCCAGTTCGCGCTGGACAGCGCCGTCCGCATGGAAGGCGAAGAAGAACTGAAGAAGATACTGACAAAGCGTTACGGCCGAGAGTTCAAGCTGAATTTCAAGGCCCTGAGGACAGGAGAAAACGCGCCGCGGGTGGCGAAGAACCGCATCCCCGGCATTGAAATGGAGATCGATTCGTCGGTCTGACTTTAGGAGGAGAACATGGCAAAATACGGCGGCGGTTACGGCAACATGAACATGACGCAGCTGATGAAGCAGGCGCAGCGCATGCAGCGGAAGATGGAAGAGCAGCAGGCGGAGTTCGAACAGAAGGAATTCGAAGCCAGCTCAGGCGGCGGCGCAGTCAGCGTGAAGATGAACGGCAAGAAGGAACTTCTCGGCGTCACGCTTTCGCAGGACGTCGTGGATCCGGACGACATCGAAATGCTCCA
>DBVJ01000100.1:489-2568 GCA_002308115.1 Lachnospiraceae bacterium UBA1267 | reverse complement strand
TCTTCTCGAGCATGGAGAATACCAGCGCTTTTTCTTCCAGTTTTTGCCGCACCCAGGCGATCTCCTGCTCACGGGTATATGATTTTAGCTTGCTTCCGATGAAGCGGTTGACGTGCTCATTATCATTGACCATGGTCAGATAGTCATCCGCAAGAAGTTCGGAGGGCGCTGTGAAAATGATGTTGTCTGATTCGAAGATGGGTGTCAGGTTATACATAGAAATATCCTCTCCATCCGCGTACTGAATAATAGGAATCCGCGCCGTTATGGAAGGTGAATACCGCGCCATAGCGTCGTTCACAGAACAGTGCCCCGCCCTGATCACGGATCTCTTTGGGGGTTGCGATCCAGCTGGAGGTCTTGAGATCAAATTCACCGAGGCTCTGAAGCCTCCGATAGAGCTCTTCCGTCATCAGCGCAACGCCCATTTCCTGTGCAGCCCGGACCGCGCTTCCCTGCGGCGGGTTTTTCGTGCGTTTCCGGAGCGCTTCTTCATCGTAGCACAGGCTTCTTCGGCTTATAGGAGATTCTTTTGCGCAATCGCAGAAAATGAGCCTGCCGTTTTCGTCAAAGCCGATGGTGTCCGGCTCTCCGCCGCTTTCCTCCATCCGCTTCAGTGTCTCAAGCGCGGGCGCATTTTCTTTGAGACGCGTCTCTACAAGTGCCCAGGAAAGCCCGGGATGCCTGTTCATGTTTTCAGAAAACCTGCTCTTTAATGTTTCTATCATCGCAGTCTCCTTTCTGCAGCAGACTTTATGCACAGTGATACGGAGATCAGACAAGGGCTTTCGCCGCAAGTATTCTCTGCACTTCTTCGGCGTACGCGCCGGCGTGATTGATGGAAAAGTCTCCGTGGCGATAGCCGGGAAGGGGGTGAAGGATCGCGTCGGGAAGCGCCTTTCTGATCACCTCGGCAGACCGCCGGATCTCCCCGGTCTCCTTCTCTCCGAAATACACGTGCACCTCCGCCTCTGTATCCTTGAGGGTCTCTCTCAGTTCATAAGCGGTGTTGGCCTTCATGAAAGCGATCATGTCCGCCTTTTTGATCAGGCAGGTGTCCCGGTAGTAGTCGTCAAAGAGCGCCTCTTTGATGTGCAGGGATCGAAACTGCAGCCTGGCAAAAGCCTTGTTCCGGATGAGGCCGTAGCTGCTTCCGAAGGCCGGTCCGACGAGCGCGTTCGTGAGTTTCGAAGGGATGACCGCCGCGCTTTCCACGAGTGCACAGGCGCAAATGTCCTTCCGCCTTGCGAGTATTTCGAGAAGGATCTGCGCGCCTAGTGAAAGCCCGCCGATCAAGCGCACGTGTCCGCCGAACTGTTCGTCGATGAAGGAAATGATCTCGGAAGCATTTTCCTCGATCGTCGTGAACGGGCGGTCGCTCCCGGCGTGGCCGTCCAGGATCGGCAGGACGACGTGATAATCCTTCTGAAGAAGCGCTGCGGCCTCCCGGTAATTCCACCACGAAAGCCCGCCTCCGTGGAGAAGGAGGATCGTTTCTTTCTCCTGAGAGCCGAATTCCTGATACTGCATACGCTCCGCCTCCCTTCGCTACTTGAGGCTCCTCAGATACGCCTTGTGGGCGTCCGTCACGCGATAACTCTCCACAGCCTTCTGGATAGCCTTCTTGTGCACCCATTCGTCCAGCCTGCGCTTTTCAAAATAGGGCACCGTCTCCTCGTACCGCTTGGCGAGCGCCGTCGCAAAGAACCAGGCGACCATCATTTTCAGATAATAGTCTTCACCCTTCTTCTGCGCCGCAAGTTCCAGATACTCCGCCTTGAAATCGGCGTCCAGGAACTCGTTCATCAGCATACGGAGCCCGAAACGGGCGGTATAAACGTGGTCTGAAGCGATCCATTTTCGGATATAGGGGAGTAGTTTCTCGTGATTCTTACGAAAAGCCTTCGGCGTCGCCTGGTCCGAGACCGGCCAGCAGTCCACGTAGGGGAGGAAAGCTTCCACACCCTGCACGCAGCTGTCGAAGTCTTTGATCATCGCCAGCACGAAGAAATGCACGAGATTCTCTTCGTAACAAGTGTGCGGAAGAGCCGTCAGAAAGGCCTCCCTGTCCGCGCTTTC
>DBVJ01000100.1:0-424 GCA_002308115.1 Lachnospiraceae bacterium UBA1267 | reverse complement strand
CTCCGCGGGAATATTGGGCACCAGTTTCACCTGGAACGCCCGGTATTCCTCGTCTCTCACCGCCACCAATTTGTCGTACAGGGTCATCAAGGCCTCCTCCGCGCAGAAAATGCTACTTCATAAATTCCAACAGAAGCTTCACGTAGGGCGGCGTTTCGCCCGAGGGCCTCATTGGGCTAAGACTCTACTCGATCCCGATGGTGATCGTGACGTCGCCGCTGCCCAGGAGTTCAGCCATTTCCTGTGCGGTTTTGTCGCTGACATGGCCGAGCCGGGTATAGGCCCAGGAATTTGAGCCGTAGAAAATGACGATCTGATTGCCGGAATACAGGACGATATCTCCTGCCCGGGTGGTCGTCTGGACGTCCTTCCTGGGGAGGCTCTGCCCGATGCGGCCGACCTGCTCGAAGCCGCCGTACATGGA
>DBVJ01000019.1:7303-8066 GCA_002308115.1 Lachnospiraceae bacterium UBA1267 | reverse complement strand
GCCCGGGAGGCGGAAGGCACGCCGATCTACGGCATGCCCGTCCTGAACCTGGGCGACGCGCCCAAGAGGATCATGTGCTGCTTCGACACCAAGCCCGGCTACGCCGGGGTGCCGAATCCGCTCTTTACGGATCCGAACACCCTGTTCCTTGAGGGTGACGCGAAAGACTCCGTACAGAAGATCCTCGGCTGGCTGAAATAAGCTCCGAATCACAAAGTCACATAACGGCTCAGGACGATACTCAATAAACAGAAATAACACGGAATTCTTTGGAGTATCTGACTGGCGAAGCCGGACGGCAAAGAATACCGGACTGTTGTTTCAAAACAGTCCGGTATTTGATTTGCGGGCGGGCCCGGATCCTCCGCTCCCGGAAAGGGGGAGCTGTTATGCGACAAATCTTTTCTTATCTCAAGCCTTATAAATGGAAGATCGCGCTGGCCACGCTTCTCATGGCCGTTTCCGCCGGCTGCGATCTTCTGCTTCCCACACTTATGTCAAACGTCCTGGACAAGGGCGTCTACGGGGCCGCGGAAAGCGGCTCTCTGGGGTACATTTTCTCGACCGCGGCCTGGATGCTGGGGCTTTCTTTCCTGAGCCTCGGAACGGTGGCGGCGGGCTATTGGGTGGTCTACCACGTTGTGGCGGGCTATACCAGAAACCTGCGCTCGGCACTGTTCAAGAAAGTCCATACGATGACGCTCTCGGAGGTGGGCCGGATCGGGACCTCCAATCTGGTCACCCGGATGACCCACGACGTCGG
>DBVJ01000019.1:3716-7278 GCA_002308115.1 Lachnospiraceae bacterium UBA1267 | reverse complement strand
CTCATGTTCCTGGGCGGCGTCATTCTCTGCATGCGGAAAAGCATTTCCCTTTCGCTGGTCATTCTTCTGGCGGTTCCGCTCGTCATCGGCGCGGGCATGCTCATGAGCAAAAAGATCGAGCATCTCTGGGACGTCGCGGACGAACAGTGTGACAAACAGAATGACCTGGTGCGCGAGCGTCTTCGCGGCATCCGCGTCATCCGCGCGTTCGACCGGGAGCTTCTGTCCCACGGACGGATCTCTGAGGCCACGCACGTGATGGCTGAGAATTTCATCCGCGCAAATGTGCGTATGGAGATCATCGATCCCGCGGCTGCATTTTTACTGAATGCCGCCGCACTTCTCGTCGTGTATCTGGGAGGGGTCCGGATGGAGGCAGGAAGCTCGCTGACCGCCGGCGACGTCTTCGCCATCATCCAGTACATCGGCATCATTCTGGGGGCGATCATTTCGGTATCCTATGACATCGTCATGCTGCCGCACATCCGCGTGGCGCTCCGAAGGCTCCGGCAGATCACCGAGTCGGAAGGCGTGGAGGACGAAAAGCCCAGGGAAGGCGTCCGTTTCTCCGGCGCGATCGATCTCGATCACGCAAGTTTCACCTATCCGGGAAGCTCTCTGCCTGCGCTTTCCAACGTGGATCTTCACGTTAAAGCGGGTGAATGGGTCTCCATCATCGGCGGCACCGGTTCCGGAAAGTCCACGCTCGCGGAGCTTCTTCTGGCTTTCCGTGAGCCGACCGAAGGCGCGCTTCTCTTCGACGGGCGCGACGCACGGGCGTTCTCGCCCAAGGACATCCGGGAAAATGTGAGCTGCGCGCTGCAGAAATCGATGCTGTACGCGGGTACGATCCGGGAAAACCTTCAGATGGGAAAGCCGGACGCGTCAGATGACGAACTCTGGGACGCCATGGAGATCGCGCAGGTGGCGGATTTTGTCCGGGGAAAGCCCGAAGGGCTGGATTTCAAGCTGGAGCAGGCCGCGATGAACATTTCCGGCGGCCAGAAGCAGCGGCTGGCGATCACGCGGGCCATCCTGAAGGACGCGCCGATCTACATTTTCGACGATTCCTTCTCGGCGCTGGACTTCCTCACGGAGGCCAAAGTCCGCAAGGCGCTGAACGAGCGGCTCAAAGGCCGCACCCGGATCGTCATCACACAGCGCGTGGTCTCCGCCATGCACTCCGACCGGATCTTCGTCCTTTCGGACGGGCAGCTTGTCGGATGCGGAACGCATGCGGAACTGCTCGAGCGCTGTTCCATCTACCGGGAGATCTATCTCTCACAGACGGGAGGTGGTGTCTTATGCAATTAAACGAACAAAGAGAAGATACAAAAAAGAAAGAAAAGAAACGGTTCTTCGACGAGACGGGAAAGCGCCTTTTGAAGGAGATCAAACCGCTCCGTAAATGGGTCCTGATCTCCGCACTCATCTGCCTGGTGCTGATCGGCTGCGCGGTGGCCATTCCGGAGCTTCTGGGCGGCCTCGTGGATCAGCTCTACGGCTGGGCGAAGAATCCGGTGCCAGGGCTCGCGAAAAGCCTTCTTCCGGGCATTTTCCTGCTCTTCGGCGTATATGCGCTGGAGGGAATACTGACTTACGTAAAATACTATCTCCTGCAGAGCATCGTGAGCCGCTACTACTGCGCGGGCATGCGCATCCGCCTCTCCGAAAAACTGATGCGCCAGCCGGTGTCCTTTATGGACAAGACTCCGGCGGGCGACGTCATCGACCGCATGATGGACGACGTGGGCGACATGGCCGACAGCATTTTCGGCATCGTGGACATCCTGCTTTCGGGCTTCCTGAAACTTGGGGTCATCGCGGTCATACTTATCGTGACCGACTGGCGTCTCGCGATCCCCGTGGTGCTTCTGTCGCCGCTCTCCATCCTGCTCTCGTCGAAAATGGCGGGGCTGGGAGAAAAGCACTGGGACAACCACTACGAGCTGAGCGGGAAGCTCACCTCGCTCGCGGAGGAAGCATTTACCAACTATCCGACGACCAAGGCGTTCAACCGGGAAGCGGAACTTCTGGCAAAATACGACGAAGTCTCGGAACGCCAGCAGAAAAGCCGCATCGTGGCGAATTTCCTGTCCTCGATCGTGCAGCCTGTCATCGCCTTCGTGAACGCGGCGGCCTACATTGCCGTGGCGGTCCTGGGCGGCTGGCTGATCATCAACAAAGGTCTCCCCATCGGCACGGTCGTCACGGTCATCCTCTTCGCGCGCCAGTTCTCGGGGCCTCTGGAGCAGATTGCCTATGGCCTGGGCTATATCCAGCACATCAAGGCCGCTGCGAAGCGTGTCTTCACCATGCTGGACCAGCCGGAAGAGGCGGATCCCGCAGGTGTCGTGGAAGCTGTCACAAAGGGGCAGGTGGAAATCCGCCATGTGGACTTCTCCTACGAAGCGGACAAACCGCTCATACAGGATCTCTCAATGGAAGTGAAGCCCGGCCAGAAGGTGGCCATCGTCGGCCCCACCGGCGCAGGAAAGACCACCATCGTGAACCTCCTCATGCGTTTCTACGACATCCAGTCCGGCCAGATCCTCATCGACGGGCGGGACGTCTCGGAGCTCTCGCGCGCCGAAAACCGCAAGCTCTTTGCCATGGTCCTCCAGGACACCTGGCTCTTCAAGGGCACGGTGGCCGAAAATGTGGCCTACGGACGCCCGGATGCAACGCGGGAAGAGATCGAGCGCGCCTGCGATCTGGCCTACTGCGACCACTTCATCCGCCGTCTCCCGGAGGGCTACGACACCGTGATCTCAGAAGACAGCACCGCGGTCTCCTCCGGTCAGAAGCAGCTTCTGACCATCGCGCGGGCGCTTCTTGCGGACCGGCCGCTTCTCATCCTCGATGAAGCGACCTCCAACGTGGACACCCGCACGGAGCTTCTGATCCAGAAGGCCATGGACCGCCTGATGGGCAACCGCACCTGCTTTGTCATCGCGCACCGCCTTTCCACCATCGTGGACGCGGACAAGATCCTGGTGATCCGCGACGGCCGGATCGTCGAGCAGGGCACGCATCAGTCTCTCCTGGCGGAAAAAGGCTTCTACTACGAACTCTTCCAGAGCCAGTACGCGATCTAAACCGATATTTCGCCACAGGAAACCTGTTCCGGCTTTTTGCATTGCGGCCGGGGGCTGTAAAAAGCCTCCGGCCGTTTTTTATGCGGGCTTTCTTGTTTTGACCGCACAACGGAGCGTTCCGCGGCCATTTCTGCACTGTATTTCCCGATGCCACCATGGAAATTCTTATTTTTAAAAATTCCATGGGCAATTTGGGGAACTCCGGCCATGGAAATCGAGATTTCGAGTTTTTCCATGGTGCTTTTCCTGCAATCTGTCCATGGTATTTTTGATTATCAAAATTTCCATGGAGCAACTTCCCGTTTCTGTCCATGGAAAATGATTTAATGGGTTTTTCCATGGTGGCAATGGGAATATCTGTCCATGGAAATCTCGCATTTCAAGTTTCCCATGGTTGAAGCAAACGAATTCGACCATGGAAAAACTAATTCTGAAGTTTTCCATGGACCGCACCGGAATTCGAG
>DBVJ01000019.1:0-3647 GCA_002308115.1 Lachnospiraceae bacterium UBA1267 | reverse complement strand
GATTTTGGAGCTTTCCATGGTGCACACCGGAATTCGAGGCCATGGAAAAACTAATTCTGAAGCTTTCCATGGTCCGCAATGGAATTGGAGACCATGGAAATTAGAGTGGTCAGATTTTCCATGGCCGGTTTGAAAACCCTGCGCACTGAAGAAGTCATTTGTCATGTTTCCCATGGCACATTTCGACCCCCGAACGCAAAGAAAGACGGCGCGCCGGAAGTTTTCGGCCGGTGCGCCGTCGAGGTCATGTGAAGCCTGATGGATGATGTCCTGCGATCAGTATCCGATCGCCACGCCGAGCATGAGGAACGCTACGACGAGCACATAGGTGATCACGAAGAGCGGCCAGGATTTTTTGAGCCATTTGAAGTAGGAGAAGCCGATCATGGAAAGGCCGATGAGAAGGACGGGCGAGGTCGGGAAGAGGAGGTTCGTGTAGCCGTCCGCAAAGGTATAGATGAGGACCTGCATTTCCTTGGTGAGCCCGAGGGTGAGGACGCCCAGGATGGACATGACGAAGATGGCTTTCGCAGTCGAGGAGGAAATGAAGAACTCGAGAACGATGACGATGAGGAAGAGAACGAGCGCGAGCGTATAAGGGTTCTTGTCCTGCACAAGACCGTTGATCGTGTGGGTGATCGTCGGCAGCACATGCCCCTCGACGAGAATGTATTTGATGGACGAGGCCATCAGGATGAAGAGAATGGTCGGGAGCGCGCTGAGGACACCTTTGCCGAAGGACTTCAGCGTGCCCTTGAAATCCCGGCCGGAGGCGACGATGGCGGCAAAAAGCCCGCCCAAAAGGAAGACGCCGATGAGGGCGGGGACGGTGTAGTCCCGGATCGCGTCGATGGCGGAAAATGTGATCAGCACTGCGAGGACGACCGCGAAAAAGATCACATAGGAAAGAAAGATCTTGTGTTCGTTCGGGATATGCTCGTCGCGGAAGATCTCGGAGCGCAGCTCCGCGTCGTGTTCGTAGGTATAGGAGGATAGCGGCTCCTTGGTGATCTTACGCGTATACCAGAAGATCGAAAGCTCCAGAAGCCCGTACATCACGAGGAAGATCAGGATCCGGAACCAGATGTTGATCATCGGATTCACGCCCAGAAGCTGCGACGCAAAGAGTACGGTAAATGGATTCGTGATGGCGCTGGAGAATCCGAAGCCGACGGCCACGATGGAGATCAGGAAGCCTGTAAAAGAGTCGTATCCGAGGGAGACCGTCAGGATGACAATGATCGGGAGAAGCGTCAGCATTTCCTCAAAGAGGCCGAGCATGGCGCCGAAGAGCATGAACAGGAGCGCGACGAGGCTTAAGAGCAGGAAGCGATGGCGGTAAAAACGCCGGATGACGCGGTCGACAATGGTCCGTATCCCGTTGTTGTCATTCATGCACTGGAAAGTGCCCACAATGACCAGAAGGAAGACGGACAGCATGATGAGGCTCAGGCCGTCGCCGGTCCCAAGGATCAGAAAAGGCGCGAGGAGGCCCTTCCACACGGGAAGGCCGCTCTCATCCGGAAGCGGCACATAACTCTGGTAGTCCGTGACTTCCTTGCCGTCCACGATGACAGTCTGATAAGCCCCTTTCGGGAGCACGTAGGTCAGTACGACCGCTGCCGCCATCAGCACAAAAAGAAGGATCAGGACCGAGACAAAAGACTTCTCGGAAATATTGACCAGCTTGTTGTTTTGTTCCGCTGATTTCTGCCGGCTCATCGCATCATTCTCCTTTCAGCATTTCAAACAGAAGCGCAACGCGTGTGCAGACGGTCCTTTCGCCTTTTTTGGGGTAGAAATAATATAATTCGTTCTCGTAATAGAGCTCAAACTCCTCGTTCGGAGAATAGGCGATGCCTTCCAGCGCTTCGACCGTGTACTCAAAGTACAGGTCGCTCACCGAGGACTTGAACCAGACCTTCTCTGCATCCAGGTGGAAAATGCCCTTCTCCTTCCGGACCTTTCGGACCTGGTCCTTGAAGATCTTCACGTCGACCGGGATGTCCAGCGAGATCTCGGACAGTGTCTCCTGCTCGATCGCGCGGATCTTCCGATAGTATTCATAGATCGTCGGGATGTCTTCATTCAGGAAATGATAGTCGCATCCCAGATGGTACTGCTTTCCGCAATGTCTGCAGGTCATCGTGTTGCCGCGGGACCTGTTGGAATAGAGCGTGCGGCAATGCGGGCACATGTAGAGGATATTCTCCAGCCCTTTGGCCTTTTTCGGAGAATAAAAGTCGGAGATCCGATGCTTGAATTCATTGTAGGACAAATCTTTTCGGATGATGTCCGCAAGCTCCTCGCGGCTCATTTTCTCCAGATCCTCCGGCTGAAGGATGCGCTTGACCTTGGCCTCCGAGACGCCGCGGAGCGTTCCCTTCCGCCACTTCGGCGCCAGAAAATAGTTGTTCCGGATCTCCACCAGGACGACCGGCACCCGGAGTTTCTGCACCAGGCCCGCGATATTGTCATTGATGTACGACGGGCCGCCGTCCGTGGACAGCCTCGCTTCCGGGAAGATGGCGACAGGGGTGCCGTTTTTAACGGCCTTGAGGATGTTTTTTACGCAGACAAAGTCCGGATAGAACAGTTTCTTCGGGATCTGTCCGGACTTTCTGAGGAGTTTTCCAAGGACGGGTATGCGGAAAATGTGTTCGTTGATGACGCCGACCATGCCGTTGCCCGGATCGATCTGATACAAAGACGCGGCGTCCAGCCAGGAATGGTGCTCGCTGAGATAAATGTACGGGCGTTCCAATTCACGGACCGCTTCTCCGCCGATGGTGCGGAACTTTACTTTCAAAGAAAGGATGCCCGCGACTGCTTTTTTGAGGCTCTCCAGAAGGAACTGGGCAATGGAGCCGTCTTTGAGGAAATACTTCTTTAATACGATCACGATCAGCGTGAAAAGAAGCGCGCCGGAGAAAACGATCACGAGGATCAGCGCCCAGATGGGCAGCGATTCCGCGATGAATGTCTTGATTGCCGTTCCCATCAGGATCGAGGTGCCGATGGAGGGCAGCACGCCGGTCGCGCAGGTAAACAAGTATCTTCGGAAGGGCATTTTCTTGCCGGAGCCGTAATAGCAGATCGCGCCGAAGGGGATGATCGGCATAATAAACAAAAGGTACATGAACGCCTGGGCGGACTTGGCTTTCGCAAGCCGCTCCACTTCATGGATCCTGTCCTTCTGTTTCAGGGCGCCGCGGTTGAAGCGGAACACATTGACCAGGGAATAGATGATCGAGGAGCCGAGGATGACGCCGAGATCGCACAGAATGATGGCAAGCCACCAGGGGTAGGACATGCCGCTCGTCAGCTGAATGAATTCCGCAGGGATGAAAATGACGACCATCTGGAGCGCTTCGATCAGCGTGACGGTCAAAAAGCCGATGAAGCCCCTGTCCATGAGGAGATCTCTGGCGCCGTCAAAATCTCTGGAAGCCTCCAGTTTGATAAACGGAAAGAACACGTCGCTGAGGAAATAGATCAAAAGCCCCAAAACGACCAATGCCACGCAGAATATGACGATCCGCTCTTTCGGGATCTTTTTTTTGCGCGTTCTTTCCAAATTACTCTCCGTTGGTTTTCTTTACTTCCAGCTCGGCGCAGATCTCATCGTATTTGGCTTCGTCCAGTTT
>DBVJ01000142.1:2093-9081 GCA_002308115.1 Lachnospiraceae bacterium UBA1267 | reverse complement strand
CATCCGTGCACCATGGCGGCATAGGCAGTCTTATACGTACCGATGGAGTTGTTCTTGATCGCTTCACAGGGGCTGTCCTCCATCAGAGGAACATGCTTGTGAGCGGCCGCGTGAAATACGATCTGGGGCTGATATCTGGCAAAGACCTCCATGATCCGCTTGCTGTCCCGTACTGACCCGATCAGCGTCACCAGATCCAGCTCGGGATAATTCCTTTTAATCTCCTGCTGGATCTCATAGGCATTATTCTCATAAATGTCGAAAATGATCAGCAGCTTCGGATCATCTTTTGCGATCTGCCGGCAGATCTCCGAACCGATCGAGCCGCCGCCTCCGGTGACCATCACGACCTTCCCGCCGATGAACTGATGGACTTCGTCGTTGTTGATGGTGATGGGTTCCCGTCCGAGAAGGTCCACGAGATCCACGTCCCGTAAGGAACTCACGGACACTTTGCCGTCAACCAGCTGATAGATGCCGGGCACCATCTGAAGCTTGCAGCCTGTGGTCTCGCAGATCTCCAGGATCTCTTTCTTCTCGATGGCCGTGGCGGTCGGTATGGCGAAAATGATCTTGTTGATCCGGTGCTTCTTCACCATGGCGGGAATGTCGTTCCGGTTTCCCACCACCGGCACGCCGTCCAGAAGACGTCTTTTCTTGGCAGGGTTGTCGTCAATGACACAGATTGCCTTTTCGGAGAGGTGATCGCTCAGGATCAGTTCATGAATGATCGCCCGCCCGGCTTCCCCGGCGCCGATGATCATGACGCGCACTTCGGAGCTTCCCTGCTCACGCTTCCCGATCCTGTGCGTTACGCTCCGTAAGAAGCGGTAGCTGAAGCGAAGTCCCGTCGTGCCCAGAAAGCCCATCAGCGCGCCTGCGGTCCAGAACGAAAGCGGCATACGGTATTTGGTGATCAGAAAGACCAGACCGACCAGCGCCTCGATCACGAGCCACGCCAGAATCAGTCTGGCCAGTTCCGAGATCGACGCGAAACGCCAGATCGAATGATAGAGCCTGAACAGGTAAAACACGACGACCGTGATCAGCGCGTAGATCCAGATCAGTTTCCAGTAATAGCCCAGATAGGTCTTTGGAATTCTGGCGTACGAATCAAAGCGCAGCAGCAATGCAAGGAAATATGCACCGAAGATAATAATGATATCGATCACGGCGATCACGAGGGCGCGCCAGATCCATTCATGACCCGTCTTCGTATAAGGCCGTTTCTTCTCTTCCGCAGGTTTTCCCTGCCGATCTTGAATATTCAAAATGAACGCCTCTTCCGTTTCTTTTTCAGAATAAAAAAGTCAGAACCGTATAAACGTTAGTATTTTACCAAAAGAGCGTCAAAAAGTAAAGCAAGGCCGCTTCTCCGGAAAAAGCCATCATTTCACATCATCTTCACACTCTGCCGTTGACTTTTCGGATGCTTTCCTATAAATTTAAAATCATTAAAATGCGCTGATTCCGGAGGGTTCAGGGGTGCTGGAAGTCCGTTCTTTGTCTTTCTCCTATCACAAGAGGCCGATCGTCTCCGACCTGTCGTTTACTGCGCCTTCCGGCAGTGTGACAGTGCTTTCGGGACCGAACGGAAGCGGCAAATCGACCACGCTTTCCCTGATCGCCGGCATTCTGAAGCCGGACTCGGGAAGCATTCATGCCGACGGACGCATCGGCTACGTGCCGCAGGGCACCGCGCTGTTTGAAGACATGACCGTTCTGGACAATCTCCGCTTTTTCGCTTCTGAAGCCGGGGAAAGGATCCCGGACCGCCTGCCTCTGGGCGTCGGCAGCTTTCTCAAGAAGAAAGTGTCCAGCCTGTCGGGCGGCATGAAAAAGCGCGTAAGCATCGCTGTGGCGCTTCTCGGAAACCCGATGATCCTGCTCTTCGACGAACCGGTCGAGGGTCTGGATCTCATTTTCCGGGACGAACTGAGCACGATGATCCGGAATCTCCGCACCAATGGCCGGACCATTCTCTATGCGGGTCATGAGACCGCGGAATACGCGGACTTCTATGACCGCATGATCTTCCTTGGCCGCGGCAAGGCGCAGTTTTTCGAGAAAGCGGCGCTCTCAGGCCCGCCCGGAAGACCTGAGGAAGAAGCTGCGAGACTCATGGTCTCATACAGAATGCTGTTGTCAAGCAGAACCCAAACGAGCTCCGTGTGAGCGATTTTGAAGCACCCGGCCGAAACGCCGGACACACCAAGTATGAACGGCACGACTTTCCGTGTCTGAACAGGAAAAACGAATCAGGAGGTCACGAAAATGTTTTGTCCGAATTGCGGCGCCCAGACAGACGGCGGTAAATTCTGCGGAGCCTGCGGCTCTCCCCTGCCGATGGTTCCCGAAAGCGCGTTGAAGGAAAATGCTCCGGCTCCGGTACCGGTTTCGGATCCGCTTCCGTGGGAAGCGCCGATCACGAATCCCGAGCCCGCCCCCGAGACAGCGGAAGCCCTCTCCGGCCCTCAGTATGGCGGGNNCCCCAGTATCAGCCCTATAATCCGGTCCCGAACGAACCGTCCCCGGCCGGTCCGGAAAAAACGAAGAAAGCCAAGCCCTGGCTCTGGATCGCCATTGCGGGCGGCGCGCTTCTTCTTGCGGCGCTCGTTCTTCTCGCTGTTTTCGTATTTTTCAAGAAGGATCCGACCGCTCAGGTCGGTCAGGCTGCAGCCAAATCCATGACTGCGCTTTCAAAAACCGAACCCGGCAAGATCGCTTCCGAACTGGAAAAGGCGGAAGTCAAGGTCTCCATGGATCTTTCGAGCGTCGTTCCTTATATGCGGGGAGTGGATGGCAGCGTAGAGCTGACCTTCTCCGAAGACATGGATGCCGGAAAGATCTACTTGCTCCTTTCGCTTCTGATGAAGGGCAAAGAGGTGGCCGACGTCGGCGTCTTCATGGACGAGAAAGCACTCGCCGTCTCGAGTGACACGTTGCTTGGAAGCGATGCCTACGGCGTGAGCTTTGAGACGCTTCCGGACGATCTTAAGAAGTCCATTTTCGCGCCGAAATCCGGCAGCTACTATGCGCTTCCGCAGGATGTCTACAACATTCTCCGCCAGCTGGACCAGAGTCCCGTCAAGCTGTATAAAGAAGCCCGCGGATCCATGACGGAACTTGCGGAGGAAGGCGGCAAGAAGTTCCTCTCCGCGCTGAAGGAACATGCAGAGATCACGAAGAGCGACGGAAAGCTTTCAGTCGGAAGCGGCAAGACGGATTGCACGGTCATCAAGGCGGAAGCGGATGAAAAAGCGACCCGCGCCATCCTGGAAGACATGGCGGACTGGCTTAAGGAAGAGAAAACCAAGGAGAAACTGCTGCGTTTCTTCAACGTTTATGCAAAGGTCATGGACATCGCACAGGGCGGACGCTCCAAGCAAGACGGAGAAGATCTCCTTGACTCCTTCTATGACGGGCTCGACGATGCGCTCGATGACGCGGAAGACGTCGAGACTGTGATGAGTTTCTACATCAACAAGGCAAACGGCCAGCTGATCGGTTTCGCGCTGGAATATGAAGGCGACGACGGGGAAGGTTCTCTCGAGATCGCAGCCGGCCCGGATTTCTCTGATCCGGAAGAGTTCCGTCTCACGATCGACGATGACGGATACAAAGAAGTATACACGGTGGAGGTGACCGAGAACTCCGACAGCACTTTTGCGGCTGAGATCACGGTTGAGGAAGGCCGCTACAAAGAGAATTACGAATTTGAATGGAAGAAGAAACGCGGATCATTCGAGTTCACCGAAGATGGTTACACCATGGCCGAAGGCACGCTGAAGATCGAAGGCGACAGCATCCATCTCGAGTTGGAGGAGCCCGGTGTCACCATTGATGTCACGAAGGGCGCAAAAACAAAAGATGTGCCGAAATTCAAGAACCTCCTCGAATTGACCGAGGATGAATTCGACGATCTGGTCGATGAGATTGAGGATCAGATTCAGGATCTGGCGTTCTGATCTCTAAGATATTACACGACAAAGGAGAAGTATCGTGAGGTCCATGCTTCGAAGGGATCTACGACTGTTCGGGCGCGGGGTCATCCCCGCGCTCGTTCTGACGCTTATCCTGGCATTGGGCTCGGCGCTCTCCGCTTATGCGATCGTGCGTTCTGAAGAAAGCGGGCAGGAGCCGATCCGTTTTGCCCTGGTCGATCTGGAAGACAGCCTTCTGAGCCGTGTCGCGGTTCATGTGGTCATGCAGCTTCCGGGCATCCAGGTCTCTCTGGATGTCGACAAAACCGACGAGAAGACGGCGCGTGACGGTGTGGCGAACGGTGAATATGTCGGCGCGCTGATCCTGCCGGACGGCTTCACCGACAAGGTCCTGCATCTTGAGGATTTTTCCATCGTACTGCTGCTTTCGGAAAAAGCCGCCCAGGCCTCCGATCTGGTCGCTGAGATCGCAAAACTTGGGCAGACTTTGATCACCACCGGCCAATATGCCATTCTGGCCGGTGAGAATGAGATGATCGCGGCAAAGGTGTCCGATGCGGATTACAACCGTTATAATGACCGGATGAATGACGTGCTTTTGGAACATGCGACGAGTCTGGAAACCATCTGCACCAAGATCGAGACAGTTCCTTACGCCGGCACAGGCCTCTCCGCCCTCTCCTGGTATGCGCTTCTCTGGATGACCCTGCTTCTGGCCCTCACCGGCCTGTTCTTCACGACATTATATACGGCAGATCTGAAGAAGCCTGTTCTGATGCGGCTCTATGCGTCCGGCATCCGGCCGGTCTCATTTGCCGCGGGCAAATATCTCTGGCCGTTTTTATTCCGGCTTCTCCTTCTTTCCGGTATACTTGCGGCACTTGGCGCATTCATGCCGCTTTCCATCCGTTTCGTTCCGGTTCTTCTGGCATTTTTCGGGCTGGTCTTTTTGACATTGATGACCAGTTCCGCCGCCTTGCTTCTTTCGAAAAACGGCGCATGGATCTTCGTGATCCTGACACTGGGCGCCGCAGGTCTTCTTTTGTCAGGCGGCCTGATCCCCAGGAGCATGCTGCCGGAGTTTGTCACCGCGATCGGCGATCTGACGCCTTTCGGCGCGGCGGCGTCTCTGTTTGCCCCGCTCTTCGGCGGCCGGCCGGGAATTCCTTCACTTCTCGCCGCGGCCGTTTATGCGGTGCTTTTGCCGCTCCTTACTTTCCGTCATCTTCAGATGATTCCGGCAGGAGGTGATCCGGAATGAGATCCATCCTCTTCACCCTGAAACATCTGTTCAGAAACGCGGTCTTTCCCGCTTTTCTTGTACTGACCATTGCGCTGCCTGCGCTTGCGGGCCTAGCGGCTCAGCACGCGCTTCTGCCGCCTGCGGCAGTCTACGCGGAGGATCCTTCGGATCCGGACACCGCACGCTTTGTCAAATGTCTCTCCGAGGCCGGATTCCGCGTGGCTGAAAGCCGTGAGGAACTGGAATACGGCGTTTCCATGGAGCATTTTGACGCCGGTATCGTCGTCCCTGCGGATTTTTCCAGGCGGCTTCGGGATCAGGACGTGCGAGAAATCTTTACCATGGTCGTTTCCCAGTCCACTTCGCTGGATGCGCTATGGAAGGAACACGCCGGCGCAGCGCTTTTCAACGTCTATGCGCCTTACCTCACCTATGACGTGATTTCGGACCTCCCCATTTCAGAAGAGGCCTTCTTCAAAGCGTATTATGGTTTTGTAGACGGCGACCCGCTCTTTGTTTTCGAACTGGAAACACTCGACGGACGGAAGCCCCGGACGGGCAACATCCGCGCGAAGAGTTTCTTCCTGGGGCTTCTCTCGATCCTCATCTTCCTCTCCTCATTCTTCGGGATCGCAATGCCGGTCCTTGCGGAAAGCCGGAAGCTCTCGGGCCGTCTTCCGAAAAAGAGGGTGTTTGTTTCCTTTACGCTGCCTTCATTCCTCGCGCGCCTCGGCTTCCTGTTGCTGGCGGCGGTTCTTGCCTGTCTCGTTTCGAACCATGCGGGCAGCATTCTTCCCGCGCTTCTAAGCACCGTGGCAATGGCTTTGGTCTCACTGCTGCCCTGGATTTCACGTCCCGGAAACTGGCAGGTCATCCTTGGCGCCTTCATCGTGCTCTTCTCTCTAGCCCTCTGTCCGATCTTCATTGACCTCTCGCTTTTCTTTAAGCCGGTCTCTGTGATACGCAATCTCCTTCCGCCTTACTGGCTGTGGCTTTTCGGAGGCGCCAATGTCTGAGATCCGTGTGATTCCAACCGAAAATGCGGGCGCGGTCCTTTATCTCGGCGGCCTTTGCATTTGGGCGGATGTGCTGAACGAAAAGAATCCGGACAGCTACGAGGTGCTGTCGGAGGCACATTTTCAGCGTCTTCTGTCGGAAGAGGCGTTCCGGCCGGATCTGATCCTGTTCACCCACAGACATCCGGACCATTTTTCCGAGAAGCGTCTTCTTGAAACGCTTCGGGTCTATCCCGATGCACAGCTCTTTATCGGCGGGAATCTGGGCGAAACAGCCCTTTCCATGGATCACGGTCCGCTCCGCGTGGCGGCCTTTCCACTCCCGCATGAGGGAAAGGCCTATGCCGGAACGGAAAACGACGCCTTCCTTCTGGAAGCGCCGGAGGCTACGGTCCTCCTTCCCGGAGATTGTCCGGTTGGATGTCCCGAGCTATGCGATGCCCTGGAAAAATGGCGCTCCCTGACACCCGAAACATCCCCGAAACGGCTGGATCTTGCGCTTCTGAATTTCCCCTGGCTCAGCCTCGGAAAGGGCAGAAAAGCCTTGTTTTCGCTTGATCCGGGCCATGTGCTCTTCTTCCACCTGCCTGCGCCTTCAGATGACGTGTACGGATACCGGGAGCAGGCGTTCCGTATGCTGGAACGTTTTCGGAAAGACCGGGACCTGCGCATCGCAGGCGAGTCCTTTTGCGAAGAAGTGTTTGTCATTTCGGAAGATCTTCCCTGAAGAAAGGATCCATAACAAACGGCCGGCCCAAAAAGGCCGGCCGTTTGTCTGTTTTGCT
>DBVJ01000142.1:1865-2027 GCA_002308115.1 Lachnospiraceae bacterium UBA1267 | reverse complement strand
TCCCCAGATCGAATAGAGTCCGAAGATCTGGCAGGCGACCGCCGAAACGATCGCACCCAGAATGAAGCAGAGAAGAAGCCGTCCGTGCAGCCAGACCTTCCTCGCGTATTTCTGCTCATGATGACGGATGAGCCGGGCGGTGTTATAGCCGAGTTCCCGGAT
>DBVJ01000142.1:0-1725 GCA_002308115.1 Lachnospiraceae bacterium UBA1267 | reverse complement strand
AGCACGGTCTCCCATCTGAGAAAATGGAAACGCTTGACCGCGCGGCCCAGAAGCTCCGAAGCCAGCGCGCCAAGAAAATAAGCACTGATCGGAAGCAGCAGGTATAAAGCCCGCATCCAGTCCCTGGTGCCCAGAGAGACTGCGAAAATCACCACATTTGCCGTCTGGGCGTTGCAGAATACGCCGCCCCGCAGGAGATACGTATACGCGCCGAACCAGCCTGCGGCAGAGATCAGCATGAGATAGACCCATGGCTTCTCGCACTCCAGAAGCACCGAGCGAAGCTTCTCTTTCGGAACCTCTTCCGCCTTGATCGCCGCGACCTCGGCGCGGATCGTTTTCTCTTTGAATTCGCCGGATTCTGCCATCCTTATGCTCTGCCTTCCAGATAGTCTGACGCCCGAAGCGCGGCGACCGCGCCGTCCGCGCTGGCCGTGGCTACCTGCCGGATCCGTTTCGCCCTGCAGTCGCCTGCGACAAAGACACCGGGCGTCATGGTGAGTGTGCTTTCGTCCGAGTCCGCGTAGCCGCGTGCATCCAGCTTGATGAGATCCTTGAAGAGTTCATTCTGCGGGACAAGGCCGATCGCGACGAAAAGGCCGTCCAGCGGATAATCCTTCTTCTCTCCTGTCGCGCTCTTCTCGATCGTGATGCCCGAAAAGCTGTCGCCGGGGAGGTAGGAAACGACCCGGACGCCCGTGATCACTTCCACATTGTCATGCCGCTTCAGTTCTTCCTGCAGTTTCACCTCGCCCGTGAGATAAGGAAGATCCTGGAAAATCGTCAGTTTCCTGACGAGTCCGGCCAAAAGCACGGCCTCCTGAAGCGCCGAGTTGCCGCCGCCGACCAGTCCAACATTCTGATCTCTGTAAAAGGCGCCGTCACAGACCGCGCAGAAGCTGACGCCGTCACCGGCAAATTCTTCGTCTCCGGGAAGTCCCAGCATGCGATGCTTCGCGCCGGTGGCAATGATCAGTGTCTTGCCTTCAAACTCGCCGTCCTCGGTGGTCACGAGGAAGTAACGGCCATGGAGCGCATCCTCGCGGGCCGGATCTTCGATCACCTCGGCCTTTTCGACAGTCGCGCTTTCAAACTCCACTTCCTGAGAGATCGCCTGATCCACCAGTCTCTCCGCGAACTCATTTCCCGAGATCTCCGTGAAACCCGGAATGTTTTCCACTTTCGGAGAGAAGGTGATCTGTCCGCCGAAGCTGTCCTTTTCGATCACGACCACGCTCTTGTTCGCACGTCTTGCGTAAATGGCTGCCGTGAGGCCTGCCGGGCCGCCTCCGATCACGATAATGTCATACATGGTAAACCTCCAGAGGGTGCGAAGGCCGCCGCTCCTTAAATGTGCGGCGGCCTTTTTGTCCGTTTCTCTATGCTTCCGGTGTCTTATGCCTTGACAACCAGCGTTTCCAGGAACTTCTTGATGTCCGCGACGCCGGTGTATCTTGCTTCGTCATCGCCGACGACCAGCGTCGGTGCCTTCCTGATGCCCAGGGCTTTCGCTTCGACCGGATCCTGATCTGCGTAGATCTTCCTGTACTCGATGCCCATCTTGTCCATCTGGGCCGCAACGATCTTGCAGTTCGGGCAGGTCGTGGTCGCAAAGAGGCGAAGTTCCTTCGAAGCATTGTTCTGAGGCGCTTCCGCCGCTTTTTCTTCGGGTTTCGCAGCATTCAGGACGGCTTCTTCGGAGATCTCATGAACGGGTTCCCCCGC
>DBVJ01000140.1 GCA_002308115.1 Lachnospiraceae bacterium UBA1267 | reverse complement strand
GCGCCTCAACCGCAGCCTGCTCCGGTGCCAGCCCCCCAGCCTACACTGCAGCCGGCGCCTCAACCGCAGCCTGCTCCGGTGCCAGCACCCCAGCCTACACCGCAGCCTGCGCCTCAACCGCAGCCTGCACCCCAGCCGACCCCGGTATACCAGTATCAGCCACAGCCTGTGCCCGCGGCCTATCAGGCGCCGCCTGTTCAGCCGGAGGCCCTATCTGAAGAACCTGCGCCGTTAAAAAGCTTCAAGATCCGTGACGGCCGCGGAAAGTACATTCTGAAAAGGCTGATCTTCATGGTCATCGCACTGGTGATCGGCGTCCTCGCAGCGCTCTTATTCAGGGAGGCGTTTCCGAAACTCGGCCGCAATACGTCGATTCCGATCGGTGAACTGCTCGTAAGAAGCCGGGTCACGCTGATGCTGATCCTGATACCTTTAGGGATCTCATTTGTGATCGCCATGCTCACAGGACTGGTCCGGTCCAATGGCGGCAGGAACGTATTCCGCATCATCGCCGCCGTCCTGAGGAGCCTGACACCCGCCGCGCTGGCATTTGTTCTGATCCGTTTTCTGGGCATCAGGACCGGACTTCTGCCGATCAACGGGATGATGAATGTCCCGGGCTGGATCATTCCGGTCCTCACACTGACACTGCCATTGACAGGCTATCTGATGGATGCCGCGGCAGTCAACGGCCACCGGGCCGGTTTCGGCGGTTCCGTGGGCGCAGTTTCAGCCTGGGCGGCTTCACGGATGCCCGCGATCGCGGTCTCTGCGATCCTGGTCGAAAATGTCTTCTCCGGCCGCGGGATCGGCGTGGTTCTCATGCAGAGCCTGATGCAGATGAACCTGAGATTTGTGACCGCCGCACTGATCCTCTTCGCGGTGATCATTTACCTTTTGAGATTCCTTCTGGACGTGATCGCGGCGCTCGCATCAGGCGGCGATCCGGCAGAGTTTGTGTATGCCAGACGTGAGAAAGAAGACCATTCCGGAAATGTGCTCTTCATCATCGGTCTCATTCTGGCTGCTGCCGTTCTGGTTCTGTCGATCATCGGACCCTTCTTCACCAGATTTGATCCTGATAAACTGGATGCCGCCGCAAGATTGTTGAAACCCGGAATCAACGGCCACCTTCTGGGAACAGATGATTTCGGACGAGATCTTCTCACAATCTCGCTTTACGGGCTTCGGAACACGGTTACTGCAGCGCTTCTGAACACGCTGGCCGCATGTGTTCTGGGCATTGGCTTCGGCGTACTCGCCGGCGTGATCCGCGGCGGCGCCAGAGAGATTTTCAAAGGCATCCGTTATGTGTTCGGTTTCGGCGCGCCATTTGGTCTGATCCTCCTCGTTCTGGTAGGCAAAGGTGCGTTCGCCTATGCGTATTTCTTTGCGATCGGTCTCTTTGCCTGGGGCGGGATCGCCGAGCGCATCGGATACGGAATCAAAGCCAGAAGAGCTGTAAAACCTGAAAAGACCGCACTGTTCCTGCCGGCGCTGGAACAGGTCGTTCATGTTTTCTGTGCTTCTGTCATCGGCGTGACGGTCCTTGCCTTCCTTGGACTCGGACCCGTGAGCGGAAAGGCAGATACGATCACCCTGGGAGCGCTTATTTCGAGAGGAAGAGCGGCAATGGGCCAGGCTCCGCTTGCGGTGCTGTGGCCGGCGATCCTGCTGATCGTCCTTCTTCTGGCATGTTATCTTCTGCATGCCGGACTTTGTGCGAAAGAGCGCTATCTGAAACAGGCTGATCAGAAATAAAGAGCTGACACAAGGAGACGATCGATGAGAAGCAGTTTTTCCTTCACGGCTGCGGGCGATTTCCTCGTCCAGCGGCACATGCCTGAAAACTACGCCGGATTTGAAGCGGTCCGCGACTTTATCCTCAGGGGCGATTTCCGCTTCTTCAATCTGGAAACGGTTTTCACGGATGAAACGTGCTACGGGAACCAGTTTTACGGCGGCGCCTACCTTCGGGCAGACCCGGAGGTCCTTCAGGACACCTTGCGCTATGGCTTTAACATGCTGACCGTTGCGAACAATCATACGCTGGATTTCGCACACAACGGTCTTCTTAAGACCATCGACACGATCCGGAAGGCTGGCGTCCCGTTCGCCGGAGCGGGGAGAAATCTGGATGAAGCCTCCGAGCCTTGTTATCTGGAGACCGCGAAAGGATCCATGGGACTGATCGGCGCGACGACTTCCATGACAAATGTCGCCGCGCTGGCCGGGCAGCAGTCGCGTCGTTTCCCGGGCCGGCCGGGCGTGAACGGCATCCGCCACACGGAAGAACTGGTGGTGACGGAAGAGCAGTTTGAGGCCATGAAAGCCGCAAGAGAAACGAGCCACATGGATGCCGCGGAAGATGTGTCGCGATCGGAAGGTTTCCGTCCGCCGCTCAAACCCGGAACGATGTCTTTCCACGGCCTTACGGTCTCCATCGGCGACAAGCCCTGCTTTATCACGCATCCAAACGCACTGGACATGAAACGGGTGGAACAGGCGATCGAAAATGCAAGGCGTGAGTGCGATTATGTCATCGTCAGCGCACACTCTCATGATCTGGGCGGACCCAATAAGGAAATCCCGGCGCAGTTCTTCGAAGAGTTTGCAAGAAGATGCATCGACGCAGGCGCCACAGCATTTGTCGGCCATGGTCCGCATCTCATCCGCCCCATTGAGATCTACAAAGGGAAGCCCATTTTCTACTGCCTTGGGAACTTCGTGTTCCAGGATGAAGTGGCGGTGGATTCCCCCGAAGACCAGTATACGGAACTCGGTCTGACCTCTGATTCGAAGCTCACGGACATTTACATCCGGAGGACGAAGGACCACACCGCCGGACTTTGCACCGATCGCCGCGTCTACGAGGCCTTCCTGCCTTATGTCCGTATTGAAAATGATGAAGTGACTGAGGTGACGCTGATGCCGATCTCGCTGGGATTCGGTCTGGAACGCTGGCGTACGGGCTATCCCGAACCTGGCTTTGGTCTGGGTATTTTAGAACGTCTTCAGAAGATGTCCGCGCCTTACGGGACCAGGATCACGATCGACGAGGAAGGCTACGGACACGTAGAGTTTTGACAAGGGAGGATCAGAATGCTGCTTTCTGTGGAAAATGGTGTTGCGCTGGAGCGCGTCGGCGCCAAGGCGGCCATCGACATGTTTGTCGAGGCGGGCTTTACCGGCATGGATTATTCTTTCTTTAATTCCGGAGAAGTCTGGGACCGGGAGTTCGGATCTCCGGACGCTTTCCGGAAGGCGGAGGAAGTCAGACGATACGCTGAAGAGAAAGGCCTCGTCCTGTGCCAGTCTCATGCGCCCTTCCGATTCCGCGACGGAATGGAAATGAACGAGAGCGAGCCGGAATTTTGCCGTATCGTGAGATCTATGGAACTGGCTACGGCCATGGGGATCCCCTCAATCGTCGTCCATTCGGTCATGCTTCAGGAGGAGCCCGGCCTTCCGGGATACAACGAGCGCTTGCTGGACTATAACGAGCGTTATTACAATGCGCTTTTGCCTTATGCGGAACGCTTCGGCATCCGGATCGCGGTCGAGAATCTGACCGGCCGCAGGCCTCCGCAGAATGAGCCCACGACGGACAATCTTGGCACGCCGGAACTGTTCATGGAGATGCAGGACCGCCTCAAAAGCCCCTTTATCTGCGGCTGTCTGGACATTGGCCATGCAAATATGACCACGCATGACGCACCCGGTTTCATACGCAAGTGCAAAGGCTATATCCAGTATATCCACACCCATGACAACGACGGATTCCATGACAATCATCAGCTTCCCGCGATCAGCTATTATCTGGACAAAGATCAGATGCCAGAGAGGGCGCTGAAGGCGCCGAGAAAGCCCGGAGAATACTTCAACATTCCGTGGGATGAAGTGCTTCTCGCGCTTCGTGAGATCGCTTATGACGGCCCCTTCAATCTGGAACTTGTCCGTTACATGAGCGGCTTCAGGACGGAGGATCTGCCGCTTGGCCTGAAACTTGCCGTGCAGATCGGCCGCCGGATGATGAAAGAAGTGGAAAGATCGTGAATATTTCCATAGCAGAATGAAAAAGAGCAGGGATCGTTCCCTGCTCTTTTTTCGGTTTTGGGAGATCAGCCTTCCTTGACCAGAACTCTCTCAGAACTATAGACGCCGTATGCGTTACGGGCCAGAAGATAAAGGACCACCGGCTCCTCCACGTTCGGACAGAGGAGTTCAAGATCGCCCTCAGATACCGGATCCGCAAGATGCCATCCGCCGCAGCCGCGGTCATTTGTACACCTGTTGAACTGCCAGGCGATGACCGGATCGCCGGCGGAATTACGGTAGGAGAGACGGATCTTCTCGCCTGCGGCATAGGAGGTTTTGTCTGTGGTAAAGAGAAGATTGGTCACACAGAATTCGACCGGATCGCTGACCTTCCCCTCTGAAAGCGCCCGTACGCGGTAAAAACCGGGCTTTTCCGGGCGGAGAACGCAATGACCGTCCTGTACCGGGAAGCATTCCAAAGAGCCGTCAGGGCCCTCCTGAGAAAGCCTGTCGAAGCCCGGTTCGAACACGCTGACAAGAATTTCTTCCCCCAGACGGTAATTGGCTTTGTTGCCATAGTCTGTCATGAGCGTCCGGTTGATCTTCACTTCAGGAAGCGGACCATCCTCCTCGATGGGGCAGAAGGGATCCGGCGTATAGCTGATGCGATCCGCAAAATCATAGCGGAAGATGCGGAAACCGCGGTCCAGCCAGTATCCTTGGAATTCCTCCCGCGAAAAGCGTGTGACACGGCAGTTCGGCAGCACACTTTCAGAAACGGTGATATACCGGACGATTCCGTCCTCGTCGCGCTCGATTCCGGTAATGATGGCCACATGCACCTTCACGTTCAGAACGATGTCCAGAAGACGGAGATTCTCCAAAGGATCGGAAGATATTTCATGGACCCCGGGAAGATCCGGGATACGGATGCATGGCGTCCTGTAAGGGAATTCCAGCACTTCGCTCACAAAACACGAACAGACGATACCATAATGATTGTGGACATTCTGCCCGGTTCCGGTGATCGGCCTTTCGTAGACGACACTGTCCGGATTCGTGAGCGCGCTGTAAAAGGTTTCGAAGGAAACATTCAGACCAATGTAGCTTTCATGGCGGCGGACGGAAGAGTAGGGCATACCTTTCTCCGGGAACCAGGCCGGCGCGTAATTCTCATCATAAGTACGGGATCCGTCTGCATGTACGTAGTTGGTGACGACCGGAAAACGCTTTATTGGTGTGAAGCGGGCTTCGACCAGCCGCTTCGCACGCTTCAGGCCGTTTCGCACGCCTTCGGAAGAAGGCAGGTCATGTGTCAGTTTCATGGATTCAGACTCCTTTCAGCGGATGTAACTTGCTTTAGGCTGCTGCAGTTTTTGATTGATTTCCTGAAGACGGCGGTTCTTTTTCTTCCGCCCGATCATTTTCACAATGAAGATCACGAGAAATGCGCCTGCCGCAAGAAGAAAGAGGATGGCGGCGACGAGCAGGATGGTCCCGATACGGGCAATGAGCGTTTCATCTCCCGGCGATGCATAGGTCTCCAAAGAGATCCGTAAGAAACTGACGGCCAGAAGAAATCCAACACCGGCCAGGATCACGAAGACGATCGGCTTCTTCCGAAGATCACGTTCGAGCTGCGCTTTCTCTTCTGAAAGCGCGGCAAGCGAGGGGTTCTGATTCATATAGACAGAAGAATCCATCAGCACTTCCTCCATCGGATTTAGGATTATTATACTGTCCGCTTATGGCTTTGTCAAAGAAATGGACTTTATATGGTGCATTCAGCCATTCAGTGGTATAATAGCCTCACTTAAAACGTTCTTTTCAGGAGGTACCCCTATGAGCGTAAAGACTTGTCGTGCCCTTCAGATCGCCGCGTTTGTCCTGCTCGCACTGGCCTTTCTCGGCAGCATTGCGGCCATTCCCTTCCAGAAATCCATACTCAGCCTCTATACTTCAGACCCGGAGATCCTGAGCCGCTTCAATTTCCCGTGGGCCGCAAATCTCAGCACCTTTCTCATGCTGATTCCGGCACTCATCTATCTGATCCTGGTGTTCAGGCATATGGCTCCGGGCGGATCCAAGGCCACGGTGATCATTCTGGCGATCGTGACCGGATTTTTGATGGCGCTTGTCATCCCGGCTTTGACCATGCTGATCACGACGCTTGTGAACAAAGAAGGAATGTGGGCCACGGTTCATTATAATTACCTGAACAACGCCGTCTCTACTGCGACGGCTTTCCTGACCATACCCGCCAAGATCCTGATGTTCCTGTCCCTGGGCGGTTTCTTCGGAAAGGACACCAGGGCATGAGAGTCTGTACCATCCAGCCGTCCTATTCCACGAAGTTTCAGGATTCGGACCGGATCTTTCAGGAGATCCTCCATGATCTGGATGCCTGCGACGGCAGCATGGATCTGATCGTGCTCCCCGAGTACTCGAATGTTCCGGCGGGCGCGAGGACCCGTGAGGAAATGCGCACGAGTTTTCAAAAATACGGTGAGGCGCTTGAACAGAAGGCCGCGGAAACCGCAAGGCGCTGTGATGCCATCGTGGCGCTTGGGGGCCTTCGTAAGACAGAGAAAGGGCTTCGAAATTCCATCACACTCATCGGACGGGACGGATCGGTAAAAGGCTGTTTCGACAAGCAGCATCTGGTGCCGTTTGAGAAGAACATCTACGGACTGGATGATTCTTACACAAAAGAGCCTTCTGTTCCGGAAATCATCGAGGCAGACGGCATCCGTTTCGGGGCACTGATCTGCTATGATACGTATTTCTATGAAATGTATTCCGCACTCGCCAGAGAGAACCCGGACGTGATCCTCTTGAGTTCTTACCAGAGAAGCGATCCGCACCATGTGCTGGAACTCATGACGGTCTTTCTGGCCTACAACACGAACGCATACGTCGTGCGCGCCTCTGTCTCCATGGGGCCGGAATCGCCGACCGGCGCCTGCTCCATGGTCGTTTCACCCGAAGGCAAGGTGCTCATGAACATGAAAAATGAGACCGGCCTCGGAGTCGCGGAATTCGATCCGCATGCACATTTTCTGAAGCCCGGCGGTTACGGACGCCCGCTCATGAAGCATCATCAATACATCGAAGAGGGCAGAGAACCCTGGAAGTACCGTACGGCAGGACCCGCGGTCGTGCTTTCGGACCGTTTGATGCCCTATCCCCGGATCTGCGCCCACCGCGGCTTCAATTCCGTTTGTCCCGAGAACTCCATGCCTGCCTTCGGCGCGGCAGTCGCAAGCGGCGCGCAGGAGATCGAATTCGACCTCTGGGCCACGAAAGACGGACAGATCGTGTCGATCCACGACCCCACGCTGGACCGCGTCTCAGACGGCACAGGCAAGGTCTGGGAGCACAGCTACGACGAACTTCTCAAGTATGACTTCGGCATCAAGAAGAGCGAGGCCTTCCGCGGCCTCCGCATCCTGCTCTTTGAAGACATTCTGAAGCGGTTTTCGAAACAATGCGTGATGAACGTGCACGTCAAAGCGCCGGACAACGAAAATCCGCTGCCGGAAAGCACGGTCACGTCCATCATTGCCCTCATCCGAAAATACGATGTGACGGATTATTGCTACATCATGTCCGGCAATGAAGCGGTGCTCAAGCAGTTCCTGCGCTTTGCGCCCGGGATCCCGCGCTGCGCCGGCGCCGGAAGCGACCCTTACGCGGATCTGGTGGACAAGGCGCTTCGGAATGAATGCTATAAGATACAGCTTTTTAAGCCCCATTTCAAATTCAATCCGCCGGAGTATATTGAACAGGCTGTCCGGAAGGCGCATGAGAACGGGATACGGGTGAACATTTTCTACTCGGACGATCCGGAGGAGACAAAACGCTATCTGGACATGGGGATCGATACGATCCTCACAAATGATTACCAAAGAAATAAACTGGCTTGAATGGGAAGATGAAAAACGGCG
>DBVJ01000061.1:3639-3765 GCA_002308115.1 Lachnospiraceae bacterium UBA1267 | reverse complement strand
GATGATCTCCATGCCGAAGAGTTCTTCGAGCTTATCGCCGCATTTCTCCTTGACCTTCCGGAGCATGTCGGTGAGAAGCTCCTCTTCGAACTTCATGACATCCTCGAAAGAGTTGATGTAGGAAAA
>DBVJ01000061.1:1926-3519 GCA_002308115.1 Lachnospiraceae bacterium UBA1267 | reverse complement strand
CCGGCGGCCATGGCCATCTGCTTATAAAACTGCGGGCTCTGGGCCAGATAGGCTTTGCGGTCGAAATAATCCACTTCGAACACGTTGGATCCGGATTCGGAAGCCGTGGCAATGAGTTTCGGTGTATGGACCTCGATGAAGTTCCGGTCCAGCGCGAAGTCACGCATCGCGCGGGTCACTTCGGTCTGAAGCCTGAAGAGAAACTGGTTTTTGTCTGTGCGGAGGTCGATCCAGCGGTAATCCAGACGATCGTCCACACCGGAACGCGGCACGCCGGGGCGTTTCTTGGTCGCAGGGATCTCTTCGCGCTGGATGGGCAGTGCTGCCGCCAGACTCTCGATCCGGATCTCCTTCGGGAACATTTCCAGTCCGTTCAGCTTCACGTACTCGCTTTCAAAAGCCGTACCCACGACAGAAATGACGGAGTCGCCCGTCAGTCCTTCGATGGACGCAGCCACTTCGGGCAGTTTCTCTTTCTCGATCGTGATCTGAAGCTTGCCCGTGATGTCCTTCAGCACGATGAAGGCCATCGCCCGCGAATTGCGGAAATTCTCTACAAAACCCTGCACCAGGACTTCTTCATTCAGGTGATTCCGGATGTCTCCCAGATATACACGTTCCATTTTCAGTTCTCCTTCTATGTCAGTCTCTAAAAAACTCTTCGACACGTGTGTAGCCTGCCGCTTCCAGCTGATCCCGCTGGAACTTCTTGTTCTTGGCCATCTTCTGGACGAGGACGATGGCTCCGTTCCGTCTCAGTTCTTCCGCTTTCTTCATGACTTCGGCCACCTCTTCCGGCGCGAGCCTCTTGTCCAGAAGGAATGCGGTCTTTTCGGCTTTCTGAGGGACTTTGAATCCCTGGTCCATGAGGATGGAAATGATCCGCTCAAAGCCGATCGAGAAACCGCAGGCCGGAACCTGCTGTCCGAGGAAACGGCCGACCATTTCGTCATAACGTCCGCCGCCGCCCACGGAGGAGCCGAACTCAGGCGTCGAGATCTCGAAGATCGGTCCGGTGTAGTAGCCCATTCCTCTGACGAGCGTGGGATCGAAAGCCAGCGAAAATGCTTTCACGCTTCTTCCCTCGGCTGCCTTTTCCACCGTTTCGATTATGTCCACGAGATCGTCGGCTGCTGACGGATCCAGATACTGGCCGAGTTTGTCCTGGAAAGCACGGATCCTTTCGGTGCTTCCGTCGCCTTCTTCCGAAGCGGTAAAAAGCTGAAGCAGCGTCTCTGCCTTCTCTTCTTCCATGCCAAGCTTCAGAAGTTCTTCCCGTACGCCTTCCGTTCCGATCTTGTCCATCTTGTCCAGCGCGATGAACAGATCACCGTAGAGTTCTTCGGAAAGACCTGTGGACGCAGCCATGGCTTTCAGGAATCTGCGGTCATTGATACGGATCACAAAGTTCTTGAATCCAAGCCTTGAAACGGCCTCCGTTGTGGCGAGGATAAGCTCGGTTTCCGCAAGCTTTGTGCTTTCGCCGAGAATATCTATGTCGCACTGGTAAAACTCGCGGAAACGGCCTTTTTGAGGCCTCTCGGCGCGGAATACGGGCCCGATCTGGAGCGCTTTGAAAGGCTTTGGAAGTTC
>DBVJ01000061.1:0-1886 GCA_002308115.1 Lachnospiraceae bacterium UBA1267 | reverse complement strand
GCGAGGTCGTTCTCTTCCTTCGCCTCATCGATGCGAAGCTTCTCTCCGCGCTTCATGATCTTGAAAATGAGCTTTTCATTTTCACCGCCCTGTCTGCCCTGGAGATTCTCGATCGATTCCACGACGGGCGTCTCCATTTCGGTGAAGCCGTAGGATCTGTAGGTGTCGCGGATGACGGAAAGCACATAGCTCCGGAGTTCCATTTCGGACGGAAGCACGTCCCGCATGCCGTTGACAGGTTTTTTATTCATCAATGCTCCTTTCGGGGAAGCGGCCTTAGAGGAGGCCAAGCTCCCCAAGAGTCTTTAAGACAAACTCTTCGTCGTTCCAGTGTCTCTTCACGCCCATCTCTTCCTGCCAGTGTTCGTGGCCCAGACCGATGATGGTGATGAGATCGCCTTCCCGGGCGTTCTCAAGGGCCCAGCGGATGGCCTCCGCGCGGTCCTTGATCGCGATGTAGTTCGGGTTGGGGGCCTTTCTGAGGCCGGTTTCGGTGTCGTGCAGGATCTGTTCAAAACTTTCCCAACGGTTGTGTCCGCTCGTTACGATCGCAAGATCCGCGAGCGTGCCGGCGGCTTCTCCCATGCCGAGGCGGCGTCCGATGGAACGGTTGCCGTCCGGCCCGAAAATGCAGATAAGGCGTTTCGGGCGGTATTCCCGCATGGCTCTGAGGTGGGCCCAGGTGCTCTCTCCGTTGTGTGCAAAGTCCACGCAGACCTGGAAACGGCCGCGGTAGACCATGTCGTCGCGTCCTTTGATGTGAACGGCAGAGAGCGCTTCCTTCATGGCGTACAAAGAACTTCCCATAAGATCTGAGGCTGCAATGGCCGCCACCGCGTTCCAGGTATTGAAATCACCGGGGAGATTCACGAAGAAACGCTCTGCCTGTTTCGTGGCTCTCTTCTCAACGGTAAATGCGATGCCCGGTGTCTGCGTGGCTTCGTCGAAGACATTTTCGATGTCTTTGGCACGGTAATCGGCGTCTTCGCTTTCGCCGAACAGAATCGCAGGCTTTCCGATGGTCTCAAGAAGCCTGGCCGCATAAGGCCCGTCCGCGTGAACGATCGCGATCCTGGACTGTTTGAGGAGTTCCGCCTTACAGTTGAAATAGTCGTCAAAAGTCTCGTGTTCGTTGGGGCCGACGTGGTCGCCGGTCTGGATGTTCATCCAGATGCCGATATCGAACCGAATGCCTTCCACACGATGCTTCTTGACCGCCTGGCTGGAAACTTCCAGCACACAGGTATCGATGCCATCCTCGAGCATGTCGTGAAGGAGCATCTGAAGCTCATCGTAATCCGGCGTCGTGTTGGCCAGCTCCCGGGATACATAACCGTACTCTACACCGTTTGTGCCGATCAGGCCGACTTTGCGTCCCCAGGCACGAAGGATCCCGGCGAGCATATGCGCAGTGGTGGTTTTGCCCTTCGAACCCGTGATGCCGATCATCGTCAGCTTCTTTGCGGGTTCTCCGTACCAGGCGGCATAAATGTATGCGCCGGCGATCCGGGTGTCCGCGACGCGGATGACTGCAGCCGGGCCGTCGTAATCGACGTCCTTTTCGACGACAAATGCCGCTGCGCCAAGTTCGGAAAGCGCCTGAAGGACTTTCGCATCGTGCGTGTCGAAACGAGCGCCTTCCGTACAGATGAAGAGGCAGCCCGGTTCTGCTTTCCGGTTGTCTCTCGAAAGGCTTTTGATCTCCTGGTCCAGAGAACCGGAGACGCATTCGTATTTCACATTTTCAAGAAGTGTTTCAAGTTTCATCGATCGTCTCTTGAAAACCGTCCTGCCGTTACAGAAGGGTATCTTGCATTACTTCTCTGCTTCCGCTCTCTCCATGATCTTCCGTGCGGCGAAAACACCGCTTGCGGAAGCATGCGACA
>DBVJ01000028.1:15653-16595 GCA_002308115.1 Lachnospiraceae bacterium UBA1267 | reverse complement strand
AACCACAAAGGAGGTGCCTGAATGGCAAAGAAAATCGAAGGATTCGTAAAACTGCAGATCCAGGCCGGCAAAGCAACGCCGGCGCCGCCTGTTGGTCCCGCTCTTGGACAGCATGGCGTCAATATTGTGCAGTTCACCAAAGAGTTTAACGCAAGAACGGCTGATAAGGGCGATACCATTATCCCCGTCATCATCACCGTTTATGCGGACAAGAGCTTCAGCTTCGTTCTGAAGACTCCGCCTGCGGCTGTTCTGATCAAGAAGGCTTGCAAGATCGAATCAGGATCCGGCACGCCGAACAAGACCAAGGTCGCTGTGCTGAAGAAGGCTGATCTTCGTCAGATCGCCGAGACCAAGATGCCCGACCTCAATGCGGCATCCATCGAAGCGGCTGAGCGCATGATCGCCGGAACGGCAAGGTCCATGGGCGTCACAGTGGAGGAGTAAGAAGATGAAGAGAGGCAAAAGATATAGCGAATCGCTGAAGAAAGTCGATCGTTCTGTCCAGTACGATGCGCTTGAAGCAGTGCGCATCGTCAAGGAAGCCGCATCGGCGAAATTCGATGAAACTGTTGAACTCCACATCCGTACCGGTTGTGACGGACGTCACGCGGAACAGCAGGTCCGCGGCGCTGTCGTCCTTCCGAACGGAACCGGCAAGACTGTCCGTGTTCTTGTGTTCGCGAAGAATGACAAGGCTGACAAAGCCAAGGCCGCCGGCGCCGATTTTGTCGGTGCTGAAGAGCTGATCCCGAAGATCCAGAATGAAGGCTGGCTTGATTTTGACGTCGTCGTCGCTACGCCCGACATGATGGGTGTCGTCGGCCGTCTGGGCCGCATCCTCGGCCCGAAGGGCCTGATGCCGAACCCCAAGGCCGGCACCGTCACGATGGACGTTGAATCTGCCGTCAAGCAGATCAAAGCCGGTAAGATCGAATACCG
>DBVJ01000028.1:7714-15583 GCA_002308115.1 Lachnospiraceae bacterium UBA1267 | reverse complement strand
ACCGAGAACTTCAATGCGGTCATGGAAGCGATCCTGAAGGCCAGACCGTCGGCCGTCAAGGGCGCGTATCTTCGGAGCGCGACTCTGGCCAGCACGATGGGCCCGGGCGTCAAACTCAACGTCGTCAAACTGATGGCGCAGTAATCGATCACTCAATCTTTCATACGAACAGGCAGGAAAGCCCCGCGGAACACTCCGCGGGGCTTTTTCCATGCATATAGAGGACCGATGCTGCTGTGACGGGAGTCTGTTTCTATGCATTCTCTGGCTTTGGACTCCATCATGATTTCGTTCAAAGAGTCCTAATCTCGCTTTTTCTTCTATGGACTCTCATAAAGTGAACCGTTCAGAGTCCAAAGAAAGACTTTTAGGCAAAAAGACTCTTCTCTTCTTGGACCTAAAGAGTCTTTTTCTCGCTTTTCCCAAAAAAGACTCTTCATAAGAGGAATTGGGAGAGTTCTTTTCGCCCTTTTGAGAATTCAGACTCCGCGAATGAATCAAAAAAGAGTCTGTTCATGAAATCATGTCAAAAAAGACTCTATATTCAAGTGATTCAAAGGGACACAATCCTCTTCAAAAAGCTGAGTGATGAAGATTGAATTGAAGATGGCACTTGACAAACTCCTGTCCCGCATGTGTGCATAAGTCTGGGACTGTTCCCAGGCCGGTGTGCGCCTTCCCATCGGGTGATAAAGCAGAAGTCTTCGGAGGGCGTGACCCGGGGCCTATAAAAGGCACACAAACTGGTGAATAGCTCTGGGCTTATGGATGCCCATACTTCCTGCCGCGTGCTTGCCCCCGGGCGATACAGTAGCGTCCGACAGAGACAGCGACGTCCCCGGAGAGGACAGGTCCGAAGCGAGCGATTATTAGCGAGCGAAGGAGCCTGACTCGGAGGGGAAGAGCGTTAACCGGGGGCTTATACACAAGCACGCGGCGGGTAGTATGAGCATACACAAAAACGGCGCCCGGCCGGGAGGCGGGGCGCCGCGGGTTTTTCGGGTTCATGGTTTGAGTTCGGATTCGAGAATGGACCAGCAGACCATGTCGGAGAGACCGGAATTGGTGACACAGGCTTTCCGGAGCGTGCCTTCGCGGGTCATGCCACATTTTTCCATGACACGGCCGGAGGCGGCGTTTCGCGGATCATGGCGCGCGCCGACACGGGCGAAGCCGACGTCACGGATGAGAAAACGGATGACTTCCTGGAGGGCTTCGGTCGCGTAGCCCTGGTTCCACCAGGCACGGCCGAGCGCATAACCCACTTCGCAGCAGGGGGCGACACGGCTCAGGTCCACGACAGAAATCGTTCCAATGGGGCGGTCCAGATTCGAACGAAGGGTGATGGCCCACATGTAGACCTCGGGGTCTTTGTAATCATTGACCCATTTCCGCACAAGTTTCCGGGTCGTTTCGATATCTTCATGAGGTTTCCAGGTGAGATATTTTGTGACCTCTTTGTCCTGGGCCCAGTTTTCAAACATGGCCTCGGCGTCCGACATTCTGAGACGCCGGAGGACGAGCCGCCTGGTGGAAAGATTCCTTGTGCCGAGATGTTTCATGTGTTCCTCCAATAAATGGAATCAATACATATTATACTGCGAAGGCCCTGTTTGAGCAAGAATCCGGGACACTTCCTTTGCTTCGTGAGAAGCGCCTTCAGCAGATTTTCCGCTTGCAGTTCTGAAGAAAGGTCATTTATAATGAAAATGGCATTGGAGTGCCAGCCCATGGTACGAACGGAAGAAACACCTTCCTCCATAGAGTGAAAGCGAGGACCGAAAATGAAAAAACTGGGCTTTGGATTGATGCGTCTGCCGCTTCTTGAGGGCGGCTCCGAGGATCAGATCGACATCGAACTCATGAAGAAGATGACGGACCTCTTTATGGAACGCGGATTCACCTATTATGATACGGCTTACATGTATCACAGAGGCATGAGCGAGCGCGCGTTCAAAGAGGCCGTTGTGGAACGTTTCCCCCGTGAATGCTTCACGATCACGGACAAGATGCCGATGATGATGGTCCAGGAGGAAGCGGATCTGGAGCGCTTGTTCAATGAGCAGCTCGAACGCACCGGCGCGGGCTATTTCGATTATTACTGGCTGCACAACCTGAACCGCCGAAGCTATGAGACCGCGGTCCGCACCAATGCATTTGCCTTTGTCCAAAAGAAGATGGAAGAGGGGCTTGTGAAGCACCTCGGTTTCTCTTTCCATGACAATGCAGAACTTCTGGACCGGATCCTCACGGAGCATCCGGAAACGGAAATCGTTCAGCTTCAGATCAATTATCTGGACTGGAACGATCCCTTCGTCCAGTCCGGAAAATGCTATGACGTTGCGGTGAAGCATGGCAAGCTGATCACGGTCATGGAACCGGTAAAAGGCGGCAAACTGGCTGCCCTTCCGGAAGAAGCCATGGAGAAACTTCGCGCGATCGATCCGAAGGCCTCCCCGGCAAGCTTCGCGATCCGTTTCGTCGCAAGTCTTCCGAATGTCTTCATGGTCCTGAGCGGCATGTCGAATCTTGCCCAGATGGAGGACAATTCTGCCTTCATGCAGGAGTTTAAACCCCTCACGGAAGAAGAGAAGGAAGTCCTCAAAGAATGCGCGGACATCATCCGCCGCTCAAAGGCGGTGCCCTGCACGGCCTGCCGCTATTGTACGGAAGGCTGTCCGATGCAGATCCCGATCCCGGACTATTTCGTGCTGTACAACAATGTGCTGGAAAACCCGGGCAACGACTGGACGCTTCAGGGTAATAAAAGAAATTATGCGCGGCTTCAGGATGCCGGCGCCGGAAAGGCGTCTGAATGTCTGGGCTGCGGATTGTGCGAAGCGGCTTGTCCGCAGCACATCAATATACCGGAACTGATGCCGAAGCTTGCTGAGGTCCTGGAGGGTTAAGATGGCAAAACACAAGAGGATGGTCTTTCTGACAGACATTGACGATACGCTGGTGGACCGTAAAAAACAGCTGAGTGACGAGAACCGGCAGGCAATCGAAACATTCCTGGAAGAAGGAAATATCTTCGCAATATCCACCGGGCGCACGGCCATGGCCGCTTCGCGCGTGGTCAGAGAGCTGGGCATCTACGGGCAGAAAAATGTGTTCATTTCCTGCTATGACGGCGGAATGCTCATTGATACGGAGAGCGGAGAAGTCCTTTCGAAGAGTACGATCCCGCTTCCTGTCGTTTACCGTTTCTTCGATCTTGCCCGTGAGTTCGGCATCCATCTTCAGACCTATCAGGGGGACGACGTTCTTTCGGAAGACGATGATGAGAATCTGAACCAGTACTGCACCGTTCTGAAACTTCCGAAGAAAGTGGTGACGGACCTTCGGAAGGAACTGACCGAGGAGCCCTCGAAGATCATCGCGCTGGAGTTTCGCGATCCGGAAAAGGTTGCACGTTTCCGGGAGTGGATCAAACCGCAGTTCGAAGGCGAACTGGACGTGTTCGGTTCTTCCAGGTTTATGTTGGAAGTCGTTCCGCACGGCGTCAACAAAGGCACCGGCCTCAGAAATCTCTGCGGCCTTTTAGAGATCCCGGTCGAGGATTCGGTTTCCGCGGGCGACGCGGAAAATGACGAGGCGATGATCCGGGCAGCGGGCACGGGCTGCGCAATGGCCAATGCGATGCCTTATCTCAAAGAGATCGCCGATTATGTGACACTGCGCGACTGCGATCATTCCGGCGTGGCCGAGATCCTGTACCGCTTCTGCATCCGAAACGAGGAGAAGCGTGCCGCATTCATGGAAGCCTGTCCGGTTGAAGAAGATCTGACATGAGAACACGCCGGCTGATAACCGCATGGATCGTGACCCTGTCCGTTTTATTCCTGACGGGCTGTCTGACTGCGCGCATTCCGGAGGATGAGACGATGGAGAGCACTCGGGAACGCGTGACAGAGGTGCCCCAGACAAAAGAATCTGAAACCGATGCCCCCGTCACCTATGCGCCTTCTGAAAGCGAAGCCTCTGAAACCACGGCTTCCGAGCCCGCCGAGTCCGTGACGCCGCCCGTGACCGAGCCGACAACCGAGACACCGACGGAACCCCGGATCCCTGAGGGGATGTCCGTTTTCTTCGGACATCTCATGGATCATGCGGTCGCGGAGGCCAACGCACGGACGTTGGCACAGCAAGGCTCCGGGCTCTATGACGTGCTCTCGGGGCACGTCTGGCTCAATGAAGAAGTGCTTCCTTTGATCGAAGCCTATACGCTCCCCGAAAGACCATTTTACGGAGCGCGCGCCGTGACCCCGGAACTTCGGGAACAGATCCTTGCGAACCGGAACACAGCTTTCCTTTCCGAGTTTCCGGGCACCGAAGTCCAGCTACGTTACGGGATCATTTCACGCAATGCCGCAGTGCGTTCCTTCCCGACATCCATGCGGGCGGCAGACAGTCTGGACGGCAGGGCGTTCGACTATTTTCAGGAATCCATGTTCCAGATCGGCGAAGGCGTATTGGTCCTTCACGAGAGTCTGGACGGACAATGGGTCTTCGTACAGGGACCGAATTACAACGGCTGGGTGCATGAAGAGGATATTGCCTTTACCTCGGAAGCGGATTTCAGAGCATTTCTCACCGCGAGAGATTTTGCCGTCGCGGTCAGGCCCGGCGTTCAGGCGACTGTCGAACGTCCTTCTCAGGAAGCAATTCAACTGACCTTAAGGCTTGGCACGGTGCTTCCCCTGAAGCGTTTCGACGAGAGTGCCGTCACGCTCGTTTTTCCGGTCCGCAACGAGGTCGGAGATCTTGAGACACAGGAAATCACCTTGGAGAACAACGGGGCGTTTTCGGCCGGTTTTCTGCCTTACAGCGCGGATGCGCTTTTAGCTGTCGCGAGAAGCGTGATCGGCTGGGAATACGGCTGGGGCGATGAAAAGGAGAACTACGACTGTTCCTCTTTCTCCGGCCTCAGTTACCGCTGCTTCGGCTTTTATATGCCGCGAAACTCCTCCCAGCAGAGATATTTCGGCGGAACGGTCACGGACGTGTCAGCACAGGACCGCGCGTCGAAATACCGATTTCTGGAAGAGCATCCGGGCGCGGTGCTTGCCTATCCGGGCCATGTGATGGTATATGAGAAGACAGAAGAGGGACGGCATTACATTCTGCATGCGAACACGGTCTGGTATGATGGCGCAGGGGTGTTCCATGAAGCTTACCGGGTCTGGGAAGCGCCGCTCGAAGAGCTCGCAAGGGCTGACGGAAGCCTTTTACTGGACGCGGTCAGATGGATCGTAACTTTCCCGTGAGGATGATGATGGAAAGAAAGACAGGCTGCGCGGGGCATATCCGCCGCGCGGAAGAGAAAGATACGGAACGGGTGCTGGATCTTTTGTCGCAGGTCCTACGGGTGCACCATAACGGAAGGCCCGACATTTTCAAGCCCGATGCGACCAAATACAGCCGGGACGAGCTTCAGGAGATGTTCCGGGACGATGAGAATCCGATCTTTGTCTGGGCAGATGCAGAGGACGTCACGCAGGGCTACTGTTTCTGCCAGACGGAGCAGCACCTGAACCATGCCGTGCTCACGGATATCCGGACGCTCTATATCGATGACCTCTGCGTGGAAGAAACGATGCGCGGACAAGGCATCGGAAAAGCGCTCTATGAACATGCGGCGGCCTATGCCCGTGAAAACGGCTATTACAACCTGACGCTCCGGGTCTGGAACCTGAACGAGCCTGCCATGCGCTTCTACAAGGCGATGGGCCTCAGGACCCAGAACGAGCATCTGGAACTGATTCTGTGAACGAACCGTCTGCGGACGGACGGATATAAAAATGAGGAGGCGTGAAATGGAGAGATCGAAGGTCATTTTCGGCAATGAGATCGCAGCGAAAGATTACAGGAAGGCGGTAAAGTCCCGGGAGAAATTCCTGAAGAAGTACGGAGACGATTCCCAAAAAGAATACCGCTTCAGGGCGGTAGACAACCCGGTCATCGGAGAACCGCTGGGCGTCAAAAACCTGGTCCTCACCGATTCGGAGCCGATCGTCTTCCCGGAGAACGCGCTCATCGTGGGCAATATCCGCATGGGCTTCGGCCACTATCGCATCTCGATGGCCATCGCTTCCGCAGCGAACGCGCTGGGTTTTGTCCCGTACTGGCTGGATCTGAATTCCTATCCCGAGACCACTACGACCAAGATCATTGCCGGGCAGAATGAACTCTATTCCATGGGTTCCAGACTGTCCCAGAAGATCGGTCTTTTCAACAAACTCGTGTGGGAGCCGTTGAACTCCGAGGGCTTCCGCAAACTGACCTACAACTCTTCCGACCAGAAGAATGCCGAACTCATGGAGCCGCTTCTTCGTTCTCTCCCGAAGGACATTCCTTACGTCGGAACGCACGTCTGGCCTGCGCAGGCCGCCGTCCATGCGGGACTCACACACGTTGTGAACGCCATCCCGGACAACTGGCCCATGGCGCTTCATTTGTCGGAAGGCGCGATCCATACGGTGCAGACCAACTCTGCCTATATGGGCTACCGCATGCTGCGCGGCATGGATCCCAAGCGTCAGCTCAAACAGATGCCCGAAGGATCGCTCTACGAGGTCGGCCGCTACATCGACGACGAGTTCGTGCGGAATCTCGCTTCGGACAATGAGGAACGCCTGCGCCGGGCGAAGAACGGCGCGCCGAGAAGATTCCTCCTCACGATCGGCGGCGCCGGCGCGCAGCAGGATCTCTTCGAGGCCATCATTTCACATATGCTGCCGCTTGTGAAAGGCGGGAAGGCCGCGCTCCTCATCAACTGCGGCGACCACCGTTCGGCGATGGACAATCTGCTTTCGAGGGTCCCCGGCCTCAAAGAAGCCGCGAACATTCATGAAAATGACTACGCGGCCCTCAAGGACCGCATCCTCGCGGGCGAAGGCCTGGACGGCGTCCAGATGTATCTCAATGAGGAGATCTTCTCGGCCGTCTATATCACGAACCTTCTGATGCGGAAGACCGATTTCGTCGTCACGAAGCCCTCGGAACTGGCTTTCTACCCGGTACCGAAGGTCATGATCCACCGCGTCGGCGGCCACGAGGCCTGGGGCGCCATCGCTTCGGCGGAACTGGGCGACGGCACCTACGAGATCGATGATACGGAAGAGACGTTGGCCATGCTGGATTACATGACGGAGTCGGACGATTTCCTCCGCTTCATGATCGAAAAGATCGAACTTGCGGACAAAGCCGGCGCCTATAACGGCGCCTACGAAGTCGTGAAGCTGGCAGCCGGCCTGAGATAAAGATCCCCCGTTTCAGCACGTTTCATCCTGCGGTGCGGACGATGGAAGAGAAAAAGGCAAAACGGAGAATGATCCTGAAAAGGATCCTGATGATCCTCGCGGGCGCGTTGATTCTTTACGCGCTCGCGATGACCTTTGTACCCGTCGCCGTGCTCTCCGGAACCGTAAACCGCCGTTATGACTACAAGAACCAGGAAGAGGAAGAGCGTGAAGGGCAGTACGTCACGACTTCCGACGGGGAGAGGATCTGGATGAAAATCTGCCCGAAGGCGGAGCCGAAAGGCGTCGTGATATTCTTAAGCGGGCTTTCGGGGCCTGCGGTCACGGAGTTTCAGGCCCATGCGGACTGGGTGAATGAGCTGGGCTTTGCGGCCGTTCTTCTGGAACTTCGCGCGCATGGACTTTCCGGCGGGGACCAGATCGGCCTGGGCTACAAGGAGACCGAAGACATTCGGGCGGCGCTTGCGGAGATCCGGAAGGATCCGGTGCTGAGTTCGGTTCCCGTATACCTCTTCGGTGTTTCCATGGGTGCCTCTTCGGCGCTTGTGGCGCTCGGCGAACTGCCTGAGATCGCAGGCGCGGCCGCGCTTTCCCCCTATGCCAG
>DBVJ01000028.1:6867-7677 GCA_002308115.1 Lachnospiraceae bacterium UBA1267 | reverse complement strand
GGCTCTATGTGGGCTTTCTCGTCGGGACATTTCTCGACGATACCTACGGGGAGGAAGCGGTTTTGACGAAAAACCCGCGGGAGGAGATTCAAAAAGCGGCTGGAAGACCCGTGCTTCTCATCGCCTCCAAAGGAGACAGAAAAGTGCCTTGCGAGAACACATTGTACCTTCGGGAACTGTATCCCGAGGCCGATCTCTGGATCCGCGAAGGAAGCGCGCATCTCGTTGTTTCCGGAAATGATCTGAAAAACCTTCGGAATGATCCCGAATACTTGGCAAAGATCGAAGAATGGCTTGAAAAAATCACCCGGTAAGCTATAATTTAAGGTTGAAGAAAGAAGGGAGGCCCCCTATGACAAGACGTTCCAGGATCGCAGCGATCGCCGCGGCAGCATTTTTCGGTGCCGCGCTTCTCTTTACCATACTTGTGTTTACGGTGGACGTTAAGCCGATCGGCCCGCAGAATCCCAACAAGCCGCATCTGTATTACAGCGTTGGCTTCGCGGCTATGAACGCCGGCTTCCGCGACGCGATCGGGACCAGCCCGTTCTGCTATACGGCATTCTTCATCCTGTCCATTCTGGCGCTTCTTCTGGCACTGGTTCCGGTCGGGCTCGTGATCTTCCAGATCATTCAGAACAAGGACCTCAAGAAAGCCAATTTCAGCCTCTTCATGCTGGCGGCTTTCTATCTGGCCGTGATCGTGTTCATGGTGCTCTTCCTGGTGCTGCCCATTGAACACCGCCCGGTCAAGGAAATGAACGGGAAGGTGAAGACTTCCTTCCCCTCCCCGATCCTGATGGCTGTCCT
>DBVJ01000028.1:448-6815 GCA_002308115.1 Lachnospiraceae bacterium UBA1267 | reverse complement strand
CCGGCCAGCTTTATGTGCAGGTCGGCTGTTATGCGCTGGCGCTGTTCTCCTTCCTCATGTCGCTGTTCTCCGGCGTCCACTGGCTCTCGGACGCAATGGCGGCGGTGCTCTTTGCGGGCGCTTTGGTTTCCTGCTTCTACTTTGTCTTCTTCCAGATGAGGGCGAAGAGAAGAGCGGCCAGGAAACGGGCCAGGCTTCAGGAACAATAAAGAAAATCGGCAGCCTTAGGGCTGCCGCTTTTTTATGCCTTGAAGGTATCTGTCAGATCAGGATCTTGTTCGCGACGAGAAGGCCGTCTTCCCGCTCCATTCTGATCACGAAGGGGAAAATGTCTGCTTTTGTGCACATGTAGAAGTCGTCGCGCGGATAGACGTCCTGTTCGTCTTCGTTGAAGAACTTGGCGCCCGCGCGGACATTTTTCAGCGCTTCGATGCGCTCTTTCAGCGGAAAATCTTCCGCCTCCGAAAGAAGATGCGCGCGGATGTACTCCGCACAGAGAACGTCCTCTTCCGAAGACTTCTGGCCGAAAACACCCATGGCGACTATGGATACTTCTTCCGGATCGCGGCTTCTGATGTAATCCGCGACTGCCTTTGCGTTCACCAGCGCGCCGGTGACGATTTCGGACGCGTTCACGGCATGCGTGATGCCCTGCGTGCCTGCGCTTGTGGTGTGGATGATCGTCTGGCCTGTAAAATCCGCCTCCCGGGACTGGGAAGGAGAGTTTCCGTACAAAAAGCCCGGAAGCTTCCGCCCGTGCCGCTCGCCGAAGAGCACCGCGTCCGGGAAGCGTTCTTTCAGGGAAAGCGCTTCTTCGACCGCGCCGGCCGGCAGGATCCGCGAGGCTCCCTGCGAGAACAGGTAGCATTCCAGTGAAAAGCAGCGGAACACGTCGATGATGACGGTCAGCCCCCTGGCCTTTTCGGCTCCTTCGAGTAATTCGTACAGATGGATCTGCATGTGCCGCCCCTTTCCATGTGAATTTGAACAACAGGAACACAGGAAATCATAGCAAAGTTCCGAAAAGCTTTCAATCGGTTCCAAAAGGGTTGCAAAAGTCCGCCTGAACATTGACAAATCGGCAGAATGTCCATACAATAATATCAAATGTGGAAACCGTTGTGCGGTTTTCCAAATGATCGTTCATCACATAAGGAGGAGAAACATGAAGAAGGTATTGGCACTGCTTCTTGCAGTCGCAATGGTGTTCTCGCTTGCGGCATGTAAGGACGACGGCAAGAAGGATGACGGAAAGCTCGAGATCGGCATTATCCTTCCGACCAAGGAAGAAGACCGCTGGCTTGCCGACGAGGCGAAGTTCCTCGAACTCATCAAGGCGAACGGCTACAAGGCCGAGATCATGTATTCGCAGGCTTCCGCCGCGACCGAGCAGACCAACGTTGAAGCGCTGATCGGCAGAGGCATCAAAGTCCTCATCATCTGCCCGTTCGACGTCCAGGCTGCGGCTGCGACCGTCAAGAAAGCAAAGGACGAGGGCATCAAAGTCATTTCCTATGACCGTCTGATCACAGGCACCGAGAACATCGATTACTATGTCGCTTTCGAAAGCGTCAAGATCGGTGAGGCCATGGGTCAGTATCTGGTCGACAAGGCTGCGGAGAAGGGCGGCAGCGGACACAGCCTGTTCCTGTACTCCGGCGCGCTGACCGACAACAACTCGTTCTCGTACTTCCGCGGCTACTGGAACGCGCTTCAGCCGAAGATCGCTGACGGCACGTTCATCGTCCGCAACTCCGAAGTGGCGATGAAGTACAAAGACACGTACGACATCACCCACGAGCAGCTGTACGAAATCATGCAGTCCGTCGACACCGAATGGGAGCCGAAGACCGCGAAGACGCTTGCGGAATCCGACCTGACCAAGGCTTCCGCAGCCGAAAAGGAGCTTTGCTTCGTTCTGGCGCCCGATGACAACACCGGCCGTGCCGTTGCGGATGCGTTCCTTGCGGACTCCGACGTGAAGGAATACTGGCTGTGCGGCGCCGACGGCGTGGAAGGCTCTGTCCAGTACATCATCGACGGCAAGCAGGACATGACCGTGTACTGCAATCCGGAAATGATCACCACCGCCGCGATGGATCTTGCCACGAAGCTTCTGAAGGGCGAAAAGGTCGATGCGCCTGAGACGGTCAACAACGAGAAGATCGACGTCCCGACGCTTCGTTCCGACGTCCAGACCATCACCAGAGACAACATTGTCAAGGTCTTCCTGGAGAGCGGCATCTATGACAAGACGAAGTTCACGAACTTCGACGGCATCAGCGACAAGGTAAAACCCGGAAAGTGATCCGGTAAACGGGAGCATCCCGTCAAAAATGCCAGGGCGGTGGAAGGCCGCCCTGCTTTTTATCTTCCCGCGGCAGAAGGCCGCGGGAAGGACTTCGGCACAACATCCGGCATAGAGCGGAGGTGTGAATTTGGAAGACTATATTCTGGAAATGCGGAACATCACCAAGACATTTCCGGGTGTCCGCGCTCTGGACAACGTGAATTTCAAGGTCCGGCGCGGAGAGATCCATTGTCTGGTCGGTGAGAACGGCGCGGGCAAGTCCACGCTGATGAAAGTACTGAGCGGCGTATGGCGTTACGGCACCTACACCGGGGACATCGTATACAACGGTGAGATACAGAAATACCAGTCGACGAAAGATTCGGAAGCAGCCGGGATCGCGATCATCAGCCAGGAGCTGGCGCTGATCCCGGATCTCAGCATCCACGAAAATATATTCTTTGGCCATGAGATCATGAACGGCCGCCTGATCAACTGGAATCAGACGATCATCGAGGCCCGCAAATATCTCAAGAAGGTCCGTCTGGATGTCAATCCGAGCATGAAGATCCGGGATCTTAGGGTCGGTAAGCAGCAGCTTGTCGAGATCGCGAAAGCGCTTTCCAAGAACGCGAAGCTCCTGATCCTGGACGAGCCCACGTCTTCTCTGAACGAAGACGACAGCCAGAACCTCCTCGAACTGCTTCGTGAACTGAAGGCGGACGGCGTGACTTCCATCATGATCTCGCACCGCCTGAAGGAGGTCGTGGACATCGCGGATACCATCACGGTGCTCCGCGACGGCGCCACGATCTGCTCCATGGACGGCAAGACCGCGACCATGAGCGATATCATCCGCAACATGGTCGGCCGTGAGATGGAAGACATTTACCCGGTCCGCAAGAAGAAAGAACCCGGCGAAGTGGCGCTGGAGCTTAAAGACTGGACGGTCTATGATCCCTCGCTTGAAAGGACCATTCTCGACCACGTCAACATGAAGATCCGCCACGGAGAGATCGTGGGCATGGCTGGCCTCATGGGCGCCGGCCGTACGGAGCTTGCATTGTCGATCTTCGGCAACTCCCCGAAGTACAAACTGGTGTCCGGCGAGATCCTGGTCGAGGGGAAGCCGATGAGCTTCAGGGATCCGAATGCCGCGCTGAGAGCCGGCATTGCCTACGCGACCGAGGACAAGAAGAGGAACGGCCTTGTGCTGATGCAGGACATCCGCTTCAACGTGACCATTTCCAATCTGGACGCTTTGAAGGAAGGCCTCGTGATCAACAAGAACGAAGAGATCGTTCAGGTCAACAGCTACCGGGACAGCATGAACATCAAGACGCCCTCCATCGCACAGAAGGTGGAGCTTCTTTCGGGCGGCAACCAGCAGAAGGTGTCCCTTGCCAAATGTCTGTTCGTGGGGCCGAAGGTTCTTCTTCTGGACGAACCGACCCGCGGCATCGACGTAGGCGCCAAATACGAGATCTATACGATCATGAACCGTCTTGCGGATGAAGGCTATTCGGTACTTATGATTTCTTCAGACCTGCCGGAGATTCTGGGCATGAGCGACCGGATCTATGTCATGGCGGAAGGAACGATCACCGGCGAAGTGAGCCGGGAGGAGGCCACCGAGCAGGTCATCATGCGGCTGGCGACCAAGACACACGATGTGGAGGAGACAAACAATGGAGAATAAAGCGAAACAGGGACTGTTACCTGAACTTTGGCATCTGGTCCGGACACACATCAGAGATTACGCGATGTTCATCGCGCTGGCGGTCATATTTATTCTGTTCGGGATCTTTACGAACGGCAACTTCCTGTCGCCCCGTAACCTGACGAACCTGATCAACCAGACCGGCTACATCGCCGTCATGGCCGTCGCCATGACACTGATCCTGATCATCCGTCAGATCGACCTTTCGGTCGGTTATGCGGCAGGCTTTACCGGCGCGATCGCCGCGATCCTGATGGTGAAGGCCGGCATCCCGTTCTATATCACCATCCCGATCATCCTGGTCCTGGGTATCGTCATCGGCCTTGTGGAAGGCTCGATCATCAGCTTCATCGGTGTTCCCGCATTCGTGACGACGCTGGCTTTCGAATTCATTTTCCGCGGCCTCCTGTCGCTGGTCACTTCGGAATCCGGAACCATCCCGATCTTTGACGAAGGCTTCAACGCCATCTCCAACGGCTTCGTGCCGGATATCGGAGAGGTAGGCGGCCTGCACCTTCTGTCTCTTGTGGTCGGCGCGCTGGCCGTGGTTCTTCTGGTCGTTTCCCAGATCCATAACCGCCAGAACCTGAAGAAATACAATTTCGAAGTCGTGTCCCTTCCGGTCTTTATCATGAAACTGGTGCTGATGGCAGCGCTGATCGGTGCAGTCGCAGTCGTTCTGGCCAGCTACAGAGGTCTCAGCTGGACCATCGTGGTCGTGGCAGTGGTGACCTTCATTTACAACTTCATGCTGAACCGCACAAAACTCGGCCGGCACATCTACGGCGTCGGCGGAAACCCCGAAGCGGCTGCGCTTGCGGGCATCAACGTGAAGAAGATCATGCTGTTCTGCTTTGCCTCCATGGGCATGATGTCCGCGCTGGGCGGCATTCTGTTCGCCTCCCGTCTTCAGTCCGCCTCTACCACCGGCGGCGCCGGATTCGAACTGGACGCCATCGCTTCCTGCTATATCGGCGGCGTGTCCACCTCGGGCGGTGTCGGTAAAGTCACCAACACGATCATTGGCGCGCTGGTTATCATGTCGCTGACGAACGGCCTGAACCTGATGGGCGTCGGTATCGCATACCAGTACGTCATCAAGGGCCTGATCTTCATCGTCGCGGTGGCGCTGGACGTCCTGTCAAGAAGAAAATAACAGATCAGAATTCATTCAGAATATGTGAACCGAAAGCGGGGTGCCTTGACGCATCCCGTTTTCGGTTTTATGATAGACAAATAGAAAATCATCACTTATATGAAGGAGAATCCATTTACATGAGCGGTTTCTGCCCTCTTTTTGTGCCCGCGGGCGTCGGTACTTTCCATATGGAGACCGCGCACGCTTTTTTCCATGCCTCTTCAGAACTTCTGAAACAGATCGATCCCGCGTTCCTCATCCCCGATGACATTCTGCTCAGCGTGGATCTTCTCGAGGAATGGCTTCGGGACAAACATCCGGACCTCATCGTGTTTCAGAACAATACTTTCGCAAATGCGGCCTATATGGAGACAGTGCTCCGCGAGACGGACTGCCCTGTGCTTCTCTGGACGCTTCGGGAGCCGAAGGGCGACGGCGGAAGACTGAAACTGAATTCGCTGACAGGCGCGTATTCCGCCGCAAACATGCATTATGAGAAGCGGGGATGTGCGCCGCTTTATGTATTCGGATCACCCGACGAGGATGCGGTCCGTGATACGATCCTCACCGTGGTCCGCGCCGCGCGTCTCAGGAAGGAAATGCAGTCGCTTCGGATGGCGGCGGTCGGCGAACCGCCCCAGGGCTTTGGTTTCGGCCGCGCCCGGGAAGAAGAACTGAAGGCCGGCTTCGGTGCCAGTCTCATCAGCGTTCCGCTGCCGGAGATCCTTGACCGTGCGAAGAGCTTCAGTCCGGAGGACGGCAGGGCATATCTGGAAAAATCTGCGCTTCTCATGAACGGACTGGACCGTACGCCGGAGAAGAATCTCATCGATTACGGAAAACTTTATAAGGCATATCACGAGTTTGTCACGGAAAATGAAATCGGCGCGCTCGCCTCGCGCTGCTGGCCGGATCTGTTCACAGAGTACGGCACACCGAACTGCGCGGTACTGTCCATGCTGAACGACGACGGCGTTGCGGCAGCCTGCGAAGCAGACATGTACGGCGCGCTCTCCATGTGGATGGGCATGCAGCTTAGTGAAAGCCCGGTCTTCTTCGGCGACCCCGTGGCCATGGACGAAGAGGAGAACAGCATTACCTACTGGCACTGTGGCGCCTGCGCCTGCGGACTAGCCAGAAAAGACACCGGCGCTGTGGTCGGCGTGCATCCGAACCGGAAGATCGGCCCCGCGATGGACTTCGGCTGCGAGGCCTTCCC
>DBVJ01000028.1:244-398 GCA_002308115.1 Lachnospiraceae bacterium UBA1267 | reverse complement strand
TTTTTGAAGGACAAACGCTGGACAAACCGAAGCAATATATCGGGACGTCGATCGTCGTACGCCCTGACAATGACGCGGGAACACTGGTAAGGAACAGCGTGCGCGCAGGCTTTGAGCCGCATTTTGCCGTGATAAAAGGCCGTCATGCCGAAAC
>DBVJ01000028.1:0-156 GCA_002308115.1 Lachnospiraceae bacterium UBA1267 | reverse complement strand
CATGCTGGGGAAACTGACGTTGACCGATGATCAGCTGAAGGCCGTTGCGAGGGCCATCCGCTTTGACACGGTAGCCGCGATCGGACATTTGGGCGTTGGCCATATCGGCGGCTCGCTGTCGGTCGTGGAGCTTTTGACAGCGCTGTATTTTGATGT
>DBVJ01000131.1 GCA_002308115.1 Lachnospiraceae bacterium UBA1267 | reverse complement strand
CGTCGGGGGCTCTGTCGGCGGCTGCGTCGGCGGCTGTGTCGGTGTGGAACCGCCCGTCGCCAGACGGCGGACCGTGATGATGTTCTTCACATAGACACTGCCGAATTCGGCTTTGCGTCCGACGTCAGGCTCGTGCACGATGATGCCGTTGCCGTAGTAGATCGCGACATGTCCGGGATAGCAGATCATATCGCCCGGTCTCACGAGACTCAGGTTGAAGTTCGAAGCATTGCAGACTTCCGTGCCGACGGTCTGAAGGTTTCCGGACCAGTAGCCGCGGTTGGCTGCAAGAAGCCCAAAGTGTGCAAAGACCAAGGTGCAGAATCCGGAGCAGTCCGTTCCGGTCGTCAGGCTGAATCCGCCCCAGACATAGGGGAGCACGCCGACAAATGTGGCTGCATAATCCGCGATCGCGCGTCCCTGCGTGCCGGCCGCTTCATTGGCGCCCGCCGCTGCCTGAGCCGCTGCGGCTCTCTGTGCGGCTTCCTGCGCTTCTCTGGCCGCTGCTTCCGCAGCCGCTCTTGCTCTGGCTTCTTCTTCGGCAGCTCTTCTTGCGGCTTCTTCCGCAGCTCTTCTGGCTGCTTCATCTTCCGCTTCACGTGCCGCCTGTTCCTGACGCTGGCGTTCTTCTTCCGCGCGTCTGCGCTCTTCTTCCGCGCGTCTCGCGGCTTCTTCCTGGGCCTTGTAATCCGCGCCCATCTCGATGCCTGCGTAGGAATCGCCGCCGTTGGCGCCGAACTCGCCGTGCGCGATCATGTAGTAGAGGTCGTCTTCCGACTTGTCGGTGATCTCCGCAAGCCGTCCGCACTCCTTCATGACCAGTTTCAGTCCTCTTTCGCCGGCCGAATAGGTATTGTTCAGACCAAACCTCGAACAAATATCCAGCGCGGCTTTATAGCGGTCACGCAGATAAGTCAGAATGGAGTACATGTTGATGTAATCCATCGTGGACTTTTCCGCGGCTCCATTTCTTCTTGCGTACTGCCTCAGGCAGTCGTTGACGTCGTTCACGGCGTTCTGAAGCGCAGTCCTGGATTCCTCGTCCAGCGCGTCGGTCGAATCCGCGATCACGAATTCCGTGGGCATCTTGCCGTTCTTCTCGGCTTCCACTTCCTCCGCGACCTTGCGGCCTTCATCTCCGAACAGAACAAATTCGCTTCTCGCGAAGCCTTCCAGACCGATCTCATCGTTCCGCACGTAATACCAGAGATAATCAACGACCGTGTTGTCCGGATTCACGACCCGGCTCTTCTGCTCGCCGTAGACATAAATCTCGTCGCCGCGGTACAGAACGTTCATGCACTCGGAATTGACCGTCGGCTTCTGCCGGATGTTCAACAGCTCTTCCGCGCTGACATAACCGGTCTTGGAATAGCCGTACATCACAAGCTCGCCGAAGTCTTCGCCCGGTCTGGGTTCTGTCTCCCTTTCCGCGCGGTGCTCTTCAGCCTCTTCAAAGAAACTGGTCAGGAGCTTTCCGGCGTCCTGATTGCCTGTATAGAAATCAGAAAGCGCTTTCGAAGCACCCGCGATCGCCGTCTGGCTGTCGAGGGTGTTGAATGAGACCGCGCTTGCCGGGGCAGCCAGTCCTGTGATGACCAGCGCCAGGGAAGTGAGGATCGAAATTGCTTTAAAAAGTCTTTTCATGGTACTTCGAACTATAGCATTTTTCAGGCCTTCTGTCAACGCAGCGAAGCATGTTTTTGTGATAATTTCGCAATTTTTTTGTAATAATTTCGAAATATTTTGCTGTGCTTTACATTATGGAAGCTTTTCTCTATACTTTGAGGTGGATCCTCCCCGCAGACCTTCTGAGCGGGGATATGACCGAGAGGAGTGCAAGATGCCCGAAAGTATTTTCATTACAGGTGCTTCAGGAGAGATCGGAAGCGCTGTCGCCCGTTGTTTTGCGGCGCCCGGGAGGCGTCTTTTTGTGACCGGTTTCCGGAACGCTTCCGCTCTTATCGCGCTGACCGGGGAGCTTAAAAGCGCCGGCGCCGAAGCGCACGGGATACTCGCGGATCTTTCCACATCGGAAGGCTGTGCACAGGCTGTGGCCGAAGCCGAGGCGTTCCTCGGAACGCCGGATATCCTCGTGAATTGCGCCGGCATGTCTCTCGTGGGTCTTTTCCAGGATTCTTCCGACGAGGATCTTCAGAAGATCGTTTCCCTAAATCTTCTGGCCGCCGTCCGGATCACCAAGGCTTTTGTGCCCGGCATGGTCCGCCGGAAATCCGGCCGTATTCTGAACGTCTCGTCCGTCTGGGGCGAGGTTGGGGCATCCACCGAAGTCGAATATTCCATGACGAAAGGCGGACTCATTGCCTTCACCAAAGCGCTCGCAAAGGAACTGGCGCCCTCCGGCATCGCGGTAAACGCTGTCGCCCCCGGCGCCATCGACACGAAAATGAATGCGCATCTTTCGGCGGAGGAGTATGCCGCGCTATCGGAAGAGATCCCGATGGGCCGCCTCGGCCGCCCCGAAGAAGTCGCCGAGCTCGTCCTTCTTCTTGCCAAAGCACCCCTCTACCTCACCGGCCAGACCATCNNCCGCGCCGGGAAGCCGGAAGAAGTTGCGGAATTGATCGCGCTTCTGGCGGACGCACCGGTCTATCTGACCGGCCAGGTCATCCGCATCGACGGCGGCTGGATCTGAAGCCCGCGTGATTCCGCACGGCGCCCCGCGCGCCATATTCATACGGCGCCCCGCCTCCCGGCCGGGCG
>DBVJ01000045.1:21231-25640 GCA_002308115.1 Lachnospiraceae bacterium UBA1267 | reverse complement strand
CCCTGACCAAAGAAATAATTGTAGGGGTTGGAATTCTGGATCGACTTGTATTCCAGGGTATCCGTGATCGCAACGACGGTAGGCATGACAGCTTCGACAATGTCTGAAACGTCCAGAACGGTGACGGAAAGCTTGTCATCCGAAGTCTTGATCGTATCTGAAACGGTCAGAACGGCTTTACCGTCATCCTGAGGCTCCTTNNGGCTCATTTTGGGCCGGCTCTGAAGGCTTTTCCTTGCTGATTTCAGAGCTTCCCGGCTGTTCCTCGACGATCGTCGGCAGTTCATTTGAAGAACGTCCCTTGTAGATCCTGCTCGCGCCGATGGCAGCTCCCATGACCGTAGCCGCCGTAAGCAAAGCAGCGCCGACACCTGAAAGCACCCAGATCCATCCATGTTTCTTTTTCGGCTGTTCCTGTTTCATCGTCCGCTCATCGTCACGGACCTGATCCGTATAATGCCTCTCATAGAGGGGTTTCTCGTTATTCTCATCATACTGTCCCATGATGAACACCTCCAGAAAAATCAAAAGCGTGGTTCTCAAAAACCACGCTTTCAATGTAATGTAAAAATGTGTTTAATCTGTGTAAAACCGGTTAAAAAACCTTGTTTTGAATTTCTCACTGACCCGTGCGGTCCAGATACATCTGCCAGGAGATCGTCTTGATGAACTCGCTGGGTTCATATACCAGATCCGGGAACAGGTACGCATGCAGATCACGCACTTCCTGTTCGAAGTTGTCGGCAACGATCGGCCAGTCGATTCTGTATTTATCCATGTAGTTTCCAACCACTTCATGGGACGTGTACTGGACCGGGAACTGGCGGGAGCCTGCCATGGTGTAGCGGCCGATGTCGGAAGCGTAGAAAATGATCTCCGGAAGCGTCATGTTGGTCTTGATGTTGGAAAGCGCTGTCTCGGCCACATTCAGAAGCTTCGTGTACTCGCCTCTCTTTGCCATCGCCTTGGCCTGCTCCAGGATCTTACCGATCGCTTCACGCTGATTGGCCGTACGGCCGGTGTCGTTCAGGCCGCCGTAACGGATACGGCAAAGCGCCAGAACCTGAGGCCCGTCCATATGGTGCATGCCCGTTCTCCACAGAACTTCCGATTCATAGTCGAAACCGGTGGCTTCGCAGACGGAACGCAGATATCCCTTATGCCACTCAAGCTGCTTCTCGTCCTTGATCTCCATGTCGATACCGCCGACCTGGTTGATGCAGACACACACACCGTACCAGTTGACGATACAATACTCACGGATATCCAGACCGAGGTTCCGGTTGATCATGGAAACCGTGTCGGTGATGCCGCTGTAGTACTGCTGATTCGCCTTGTCATATGCGTGCTTTCTCGTGCCGTCTTCCATGCGGAGAATGGTATCGCGGAGAACCGAAACCAGTTTGACTTCACCGGTCGTATTGTTCAGAGAAGCGATGATGATGACGTCGGTGTTCACGAGATCCGGATTGTCCGGACGGGTATCCACACCAAGGATCAGGAAGTTGCGGTATTCGGACGTATCGGTATAGACCGGGATGTCGATCTCCTTGTGGTCGATCACGTCGCCGCTCTCATTGGTCACTTCTTCAATGGATTTGGACATGGAAGTCGCCGGCTCCACCGTCTTCTGATTGATGGCTTCCGTGTAAAAATCCGGGCCCAGTTCTTCGGCCTGCATTCTGTTGACCGTCCGCTGGCAGACGACCGCGCCGATGCCCAGAACAAGGCAGAGCGCCAGTTCGCCCATGATCAGAAGCACATTTCTTCTCCTGCGCTTCAGCACTCTGGAGTCCGCCCTTCTTTCCTTTCTGCTGTTGGTATTCTCAGCCATTTCCGCCTCCGAAAATGATTAGTACGCGTTTTTGTTCACAAAACCCTTGAAAAAGGTCAGGAACAGGATCTTGATATCAAACCAGAAAGTCCAGTTCTCAATGTAATAAATGTCATAACGGATCCGCTCTTCGATCGACGTGTCGCCTCGGAGTCCGTTCACCTGTGCCCAGCCTGTCATGCCGGGGCGGACCTGATGCTTCACGCGGTAGCGCGGGATCTCCTCTTCAAACTTTTGAACGAACTGCGGACGTTCCGGCCGCGGCCCGATCAGACTCATTTTCCCGGACAACACGTTGAAAAGCTGCGGAAGCTCGTCAATGGAAGTCTTCCGGATAAACTTTCCGACCGGCGTGACGCGGGCGTCGCCCTTCTTTGTCCACTCGTTCTTCTCATCCTTCACGTCCTGGACGACCATGGAGCGGAACTTATACATCATAAAGTTCCGGTTATGAAGTCCGACGCGCTCCTGCTTGTAAATGACCGGCCCTTTGGTGGTCTTTACGAGGATCGCCGTCACCAGCATCAGCGGCGAGAACAGAATGATCGCGAAGAGGCTGCCGATAATGTCAACGGTACGCTTCAGAAACGCATTTACGCTGTCATTCAAAGGTACACGCCTGACATGGATCACGGGAAGCCCCTGAAGGTCCTCTGTGTAAGGCTTCGAGGGGATCAGTGGTCCATAATCGGGTATCAATTTTACCATAACTCCGGCTTTTTCGCAAGCATTTACGACATCGTCAAGCTTTTGATAGTCCTGGAGTTTCAGTGTCACAAAGACCTCTTCCACTTCATTGGCAGACAAGATCGAGCTCAGCGCGGAAAGCTTTCCGAGGACCGGAACATTGTTTTCCAGCGCTTCGCCGACGGGATGCACGTCATCCAGGATCCCGAGAATCTGATACTCCCATGAAGGATTCATCCGGACCCGGTTGATGAAGCCTTTCGCCGACTCCGAATAACCCACCACCAGCACACGCTTTAGGTTCTTCCCGGTCTTTCTCTGCGCCCGGATCGCAAACCTGAGGAGATTCCGTTCCAGAACGATCAGGATCGTGTTCATGAATCCGATCTCAAACAGGAACATCGAGGAGAAGTTGTTTCTGTAAGGCGGCACGAACAGGAAGAAGGCCATGATGACCAGACCGGCAGCCAGGAAATCCGCGATCAGGATCTTGACGGCTTCCGTACGTCTTCCGGTCATGCGGAGATTCCGATAGAGTCCGAACAGGGCGTACAGGATGAGATGGAGCGGAATGATATAAAGCGCCGCCATCTGATAATCCGTCTCCGTCACGTCCGGAGGCGCGATGCGTCCGCCGAAAATGGTATCCGCCGGAATCACCTGGAAGAACAGGAAGTACACCAGAAAATAGGAGCCGATGAGGACCAGAAGGTCCAGCGCGACCCGAAGTGTATTCAAATGTCTTTGGTTCTTCTCGATCATGCGGAGGTCTTCTCCTCTTCCTCGTTTTTGCGTTTTGCGCGGATGCGTGCGATCTTGCGCTGCGCATATTCGATGGCGTAAATGAAGGTATCGCTGGTCATACGGGCCTGGATCTTCACGTAATTCCAGAAATGCGCTGCCTTGTAAGGCACCTTTTTAAGTTTCTCACGGTCGCCTTCCGCCTCTTTGAGACCCTCTTCATAAGCCTCGCCGAATCCGAGTCTTTCGAAATAACGCTTCTTGACCTTTCTCCCGATCCACATGGGGAAAGCACAAAGAAAACGCTGGAAGGCAGGCATGTTCTTGTACACGATGTACTGGCTGTTCCGCGCCGAGATCCGGACCTTAAAGTCGGAGTACGTGACGGCTCCTGAAGATGCGGATCCGACGTGGTACACCACCGCGGAGGGTTCATACATGTTCTTATATCCATAGATCCTGGCACGCCAGCCAAGGTCTATATCTTCCAGATAGGCAAAATGTGCCGGATCGAAGGCTCCGATCTCCTGAAGCACGGACAGTCTGTAGATGGCAGCGCCCGCACATGCAGAGAAAACAGCCGCCGGACGGTTGTAATGCTTTCTGGTCACAGGAAGCGCCGTACCGCGCTGCGCCTGCCAGCCAATGACCGTATAGCGGTCTCCCGCGTCGTCCAGAAGATGTCTCTCCCGGAACTTGATCATTTTGGAAGAAACAGAGAAGACCTTCGGGTCCCGGTCGATCGCATCGGTCAGCGCTTTGACGAAATGAGGCTCCACTTCCACGTCATTGTTGAGAAGCAGCACGTAAGGGGTTTTTGTACGCCGGATCCCTTCGTTCACGCCCCCCGCAAAGCCCAGATTCTCCGGCATGACCTCCACCCTGGCCCAGGGATAATTCTCCCGGAGAAAGGCCACGGAACCGTCTTTGGACGCATTGTCGATGACCAGGATCTCGAAATCCCGGTCGTCCTGCTTCTCCAGAGAGTCCATACAGTTTTTCAGGTAGGCCATTCCGTTCCAGTTCGGAATGACGACGGTGGTCTTTGCCATGTCTTCTGTCCTGTCTAGATGCGGTAGGCGTCACAGACTTCGTCCGGACTGCCTTCCATGCGGATCGTGCCGCCGTCGAGCCAGATGACCCGCGA
>DBVJ01000045.1:13110-21200 GCA_002308115.1 Lachnospiraceae bacterium UBA1267 | reverse complement strand
GAGACGAACAGTACGGTCGTGCCGCCTGTCATCAGCTCCATCATACGTGCCAGGCTCTTCTTCTGGAAAGCCTCGTCGCCGACGGCGAGGATCTCATCCACGATCAGGATCTCCGGTTCCACCACGCTCGCGATGGAGAACGCCAGACGGATGATCATGCCGGAGGAATAGTTTCTGAGCGGCACGTCTATAAAGTCCTGAAGCCCTGAATAATCCACGATCTCCTGATATTTGTCCATCAGAAACTGCTTCTCGTAGCCCAAGATCGCCCCGTTCAGGAAAATGTTCTCCCGTCCCGAAAGGTCATAGTCAAAACCAGAGCCCAGTTCCAGCATGGGCACGATATTGCCGTAACGTTCCACTTTGCCGGAAGTCGGCTTCATGATGCCGGAGATGATCTTGAGCGTCGTGGATTTGCCTGCGCCGTTCCGTCCGATGAGGCCGACCGTTTCGCCCTGATAGACGTTAAAACTGAGGTCCTGAAGCGCGGTAAACTTCGAGAACCGCATCTTGCCTGAGAAAAGCTTCGTCACGGTTTCCTTGAGGGAACCGGAGAAATCCTCCTCTTTTCGGAAAGTCATCGTCACATTCTGTACGGAGATCATACATTTTCTGTCTTCCATGCCAGCCTCCTTACAGATACAGGATGAAACGGTCCTGATTCTTCTTGAAGATAAATGCGCCCAGGAAGAAACTCAGGAGCGAGAAGCCGAGGCAAATGCCCATCTCGGCGAAGGAGGGCGACACACCGTCCATGATGATCGCCCGGACAAAATCGATGTAATGATACAAAGGGTTGAAGTTCATCATGAACTTGACCCAGTCGGCCTTCGCCGAATTGAACATCGACAGCGAATAGATGATCGGCGTCGCATACATCCAGACCATGGAGAACACGCCCCATAGGAACTCGATGTCATGGAAAAAGACCATCAACGTCGACAGGACAAAACCGATGCCCATGACAAACAAAAGAAGCAGGATCAGCGCAAAAGGCAGCAGAAGCACCGAAGGTTTCAGGAACAGATGCGGATCCGAGAAAAGCCCGTAGACAACGGTTACGAGGAGCAGCGGGACCATCGACAGGATCACGTTGATGAAGGCAGAAAGAACCTTGGAGATCGGATAAATGTACTTCGGCACATAAACTTTGGTGATCAGGTGCGAGTTTGCCATGATGGACCGCATGGACTGTGTCGCGCAATCATTGAAGCCGCCCCAGATAACGATACCGCACAGGAGATAGATCGCGTAATGCTCGATGCCTGCGCCGCGTACGTTGAAGATCTTGGAGAAAACAATGTACTGGACACTCATCATGAGGAGCGGATTCAAGAAGGACCAGAACACACCGAGAATGGAACGTTTGTACTTGATCTTGAAATCCCTGAGTACCAGCTGTTCCAGAAGGAAGCGGTACTTGTGGAAGGTCATGATGATAAACAGGCCCAGAGACTTCTTTCCGGTCACCTGTTTCTTCTTCATGGTTCTGAGCCAGAACATCAGAACGGCAAAAAGCACGAGAAGAAGGAGGAACCAGCTGATGGAAGCATTGAAGCCCTCTCCGCCGAAAAGCGCTTTCGTGATCGTTTTCTCATAAAGCGCCGTCGTCCCGTTGATCGTCTGCCACGCCCCCACTGTAAAGAGGACTGCACAGACGAGAAAGCCCAGGACCGCATACTTTGTGGTTTTTTTCAGGTCAACTTGTGTCATATTCTCTGCTTACCCGCCAAAGTGAAATGTATCGCGGATGCCCAGCCATTTCTGATCCTTTTCGGACAGAAGCGGCTCTCCGTCAAGCGGCCATTCGATGCCGATCTCCGGATCGTCCCACTTCATGCCGCCTTCATCGCCGGGATGATAGAAATCCGTGCATTTATAGGCAAAAACGGCGACGTCGGACATCACGTAAAAGCCATGCGCAAAACCTTCCGGGATGTAGAACTGTTTCATGTTCTCATCCGAGAGTTCCACGCCGAACCATTTGCCGAAGGTCGTGGAATTTGACCGAAGATCGACTGCAACGTCAAAAACACGGCCTTGAAGCACGCGGACCAGCTTGCCCTGCGGATACTGTTTCTGAAAGTGAAGTCCCCGGAGGACGCCCTTTCTGGACATGGACTGGTTGTCCTGCACAAAGCGGAGATCCAGTCCGGCTTCTTTCATGTCGTTCTCGTTGTACGTTTCCACGAAGTAGCCGCGTTCATCCCTAAAAACGGTCGGTTCGATGACCGCGAGGCCCTCGATCTCATTCCGCGTTACTTTGATTTTGCCCATAGAATCTCTCCCAATACGTTCTGTTTGAGCTGCATTTCTTCACAAATCCCGGTTTCAGTTTCGGATAACGCTTTCCGAGGCGGAAACCGATGAATTTCGCATCGCACTGAAGAATAAAATACGGCAGAAGGTACCATCGTCCCAGTTTTACGAGGCCTTTCGACACGGTCTTAAAAAGCTTTCCGCCTTCGCTCTCGGAGGAGATCTCCTCGAAGACTTCCGGATGATCAGCCTGAGAAGCACCGACGTCAAAGTTTCTCCGGAACTGCTCCATGAGTTTCAGGTTGTGCGCATGCACGACGCGGGCTTCTGCATTGTAATACACTTTATAGCCCGCTTTCACCGCTTTCGCGGCAAAGACCATGTCTTCATTGAAGACCGCAGGCGTCTCAAAACCGCCCAGTTCCGTAAAGATCTCACGCCTGTAGACCGCAGCCACGTCAGAGCAGAAATAGGTCTTGATCCCTAACGCTTCCAGGTCTTCAAGGGATTTCATCCTGGACTCTTCCGGATAATTGAAGCGCCGGATCAGCCGCTCGATGGGTTTCGTGTCCTTCTTCGCGAGCTGCCGGGCGTACGAGACTGCGATCTTCTCGTCCTGTTCCATGCCTTCGACGAGTTCTTCGATGAAATGCACGTCTTCCGGAACCGCGTCCTGTGTCATGAACAGCACCAGTTCCGCATCGGAAAATGATACCGCGGCATTCCTCGTGCCGGCATGATCGAATTCGGTTTTCTGAAGCCTGTGGACCTCGATCTTCGAATCGTTCCGTTCGTCCAGTTCGACTTCATGCGATCCCTCGGTGACCATCAGAATGATCTTCTCAGGCCGGACCGTCTGATTCGAAAGCATTTTCAGCAGCTTTTGAAAGGATTCATCCGGTTCATAGACCGGAATGAGCACATCCACTGCGCCGGAAAGGCTCATAGTCTCTGATCTCCTTTTTCACTGTTCCGGTCCCACTTTCAGGGAGACGGATTCGTTTCTTCTTCACCTTCCGGTTCCGTGCTTGGTTCTTCAGCGGAAGGAGTTTCCTCCGGAACCGTCTCCGACTCTCCGGGCTCAGTTTCTGTTGTTTCATCGCCGGGGACCGTCGATTCGTCTTCCGGAGCTGTCGTCTCGTCCTGAGACTCTGTCTCCGGCGGAACGGTCGTGGTTTCCGGCGGCGCGGTCTCGATGTAAGTGATCTGGATCTCGGCCGTCAGATTGCTCGCGGTGATCGTGACCCCGTCGGGCGTCGTGATGCTGATCGGTACGTGATAGGTACCGGCTTCCAGACCTGAGAGATTGATCTTCGGGTTGAAGTTTTCCGCTGTAAGGCCGGCAATCGCGGCCTCGGTGCCGGAAACCGTCACATACGGTCTGTTTCTCAGCATATAGTTATAGAGCGCGGTATTGGTATGCTCCATTGTCAATGAGTAGAAGCTGAAGCTCATCGTGGAATTCGCACTGATCTCAATATGGATGGTCGCGGTCTCCTCGAAAATGGACACGCCCTCCGGTTCATATCCGGACAGATCGACCGTCACATCGACGCTGGACGTGAGGCCGTTGATGTCAAAGCCGGCATCCGAAAGCGGGATCGTGATGGAATCCACCGAGATCGGATTCAGGCTGAGAAGCGTCAGGTTCTCAGGCTGTACCGTCGCGCCATTGTAGTAATAGCCTTCCGCGGGCGTTCCTTTCGGTACGCCGTACAGTCTCAAAGGCACCGAGACCAGATTGTCGATCTCGACACGCGTGGTCACGAACTCTGTGCTGAGCGCAAAGGAGGTGATGTCTGAAAGCGGCATATCCGCCGCATCATAGATCTTGATGGGCATCTTGCCCTCGAAGACTCCGTTCGTCAGGTATCTGGCAACTTCCGAAAGATTCAGCGGAACCTTGACGGCAGCAACGTTCGTGAACTTGGAAGCAGGCCCGGAAACCCTGATCGTCTCAGGCGAGAACTGGATGCTTCTGAGCTGCATGCCCTCCACTTCCATGCTGTCCCATTTGGCGGAAACACTGAAGGACTTCGAGACATACTCGTCCAGTGCGACCGTGACGAAAGGATCGCCGCGCGTATAAGCCCAGTCCAGAATCAGGCCCTGTCCGCCGATCTGTTCCACTTCTGTACGAAGACTCTGTCTGGTGATGTCTGCTCCGGTAGAAGCAGTCAGGTCAGCGATACATTCGAAGAAGGAACTGTTCACCTGATCGGACTGGCTTGTATGGACCGTGACAGAGATGGAAACCGTCGCGGGGCCTGAGAGGAACACCCGTTCCTGATTCTTCAGAAGCAGGTTTTCATTGATATACTTGATCGGGACGTCCACATAAACGACGGTCGTCGGGTCCTGAATGTTGAACACCACGATCCACGCCGCAATGCCAATGAGCACCGCAAGCAGTTTGGGGCCCCAGTTTTTGGTAAAGAAAGAGCGGATCTTTTCCATCATTTTCTTCTCCGCCTCCTTCCTCTCAGACGGATCTTCTTCTCAGTTTCCGAAGAAGCCGCCTCCCGTGTTCCGGCCAGACACTCCATCAGCTCCTTGTCGCTGATGTCTCTGGAAAGCTTACCGTTCACGGCAAACGAGAGCTGTCCGGTCTCTTCGCTGGCCACCAGCGCGATGCAGTCAGACATTTCTGAAATGCCGAGTGCGGCACGGTGCCGGGTGCCCAGTTCCTTGGAAATACCGGCTTCCTGGCTAAGCGGGAGGTAGCAGGTCGCGGCGACGATGCGGTTCTCCCGGATGATGACCGCTCCGTCATGAAGCGGTGTGTTTTTTTCAAAGATCTGTTCAAGAAGCGCATGCGAGATCGCGGCGTCCAGCGTGATGCCGGTGGTGATGTATTCATCCAGCATGATCTTCCGCTCGATGACGATCAGGGCGCCGACATGGTTTCTGCCCATGGAACTCAGCGCATGTACAATGGCCTCCACAGATTCCGCGGACAGATCAGAAGTTTCATCTTTTACTTTCAGTCCGGGAAACACTTTCTGGATCAGGTTGTTGGTGCCCAGCCGCTCCAGCGCCTTTCGGATCTCCGGCTGGAAGATCACGATGACGGCCAGAAGGATCGACGAGAACAAAACCTTAAAAAGATACGTCAGGTTATTGAAGCCCAGAACATATGCGGCGCCATAGACAAGAACCAGAAGCCCGAGCCCCTTCAGAAGGTTCCACGCCTTCGTACGCTGAAAGAATCGGATCAGATAGTAGACCAGAACGATGAAGATAATGGTCTCGATGATTCCGGTAATGGTGATCGTGATGCTGATCCCGCCGATCTTGAACGCCCAGCCGTTCCACTGAAACAGTTTATCCAGCATGCTCTTCCTCCTTTCCGGTCATTTCCTGTGCCGCTTCTTTTTTGGCTTCCCCAGTCTTCATCAGATTCTCCAAAGCGCCCTTTCCGGTAATGCTCTTCACTTTCCGGTCGGGAGCGGCGACTTTGTTCTTCGGGATCGCTTTAACGTAATAGTAGTAATCATCATCCTCGAACTGGACATTTTCCGTATGCTTGTAATCCATTGCCAGCACAAAGACGATGATGATGAAGGCAAGAAGCGCGTTCAGCACAAAGCCAACACCCAGCCGGATATAACCGGAAGCATCCAGACCGATGCCCAGGAAGTATCCGCCAAGAAGATACACGACCAGGAACAGGAAATCTCCCGCCACGATAGCGATCAAGGCGGAATCATCCATTTTGCTGCGCCGGATGACAGTGACGAGAAGCATGGATGACGCAACGGCGATCAGAAGAAGCAGCAGTTTCTCGTCCGAAACGATGTCCGTAAGAAGCAGGTTGATGCGCCCTCCGGTCGTCAGCCGTGAAGTCGCGCTCGCCAGACTCGTCAGGTCCTTCGTCACGACAGAGATAAAGCCATAGCTGAAAATACCGAAGACGACCACGATGATCTCGATCGGGGTAAACAGAAGCGCCAGCGGCAAAAGCGCCGGCGAAAGCCCTGAAAGGCAAAGCACCATCGTGACCATCATGATCCAGCTGTCCTCAGCGCGGAACACGAAATACAGAAGCAAAATGAGGATCAGGACGACCAGGAACACCGCCGCCACTTCCATCGAAACGCTCACAAACTGCGCGATCAGAAGCACACAGGCGAAAATCGTGACGACGTAAACCGGCAGAAATGCGCATACCAGCGCAAGCGCAACCGCGATAAACGGATTGCTCAGCGTCGTGTTATAACCCGTGTTGTACATGACTGACAGGAAGACGATCAGCGCATAAGTAAAACGCACCACGCCGTCGATATAGCGGTCATAGCGTTCATAAAATGCTTTTATCGCGCTTCCTGCCCTTAAGAATGCTCGCATCTTGCCTCTCTTTGCGGCTTTACGCCGTAATTGTCGTTCTGACGGTTCTCTGGGCCTTCTCCTGGTCCCTGTCGATCTTCTCGATGTTTTTCAGTGTCCTCAGGTATTCTTTGACGTCTCTGCAAGCCTTCACATGCTTCTCGCCGTAATATTTGTGCGAGACCACGTAATAGAAAGCCAGTACCAGTCCGTAGCCGATGAGGATGCCTGCAATGATCAGGATCATCTCGCCGACGTTCAGGACCAAAGACTCGTATGCCATGATGATCATGAACAGAATGGCCGCGATCAGAACCGCATAGGCAACAGACACGCTAAGAAGGACCAGAAGCATCCTGGACAGGATGTAGTCCCTCCTGCGGTAGTTGACGATCCTGAGCGCACGCTTCTTTTCTTTCTGCTCAAAGACCGCCGCCTTTGTCATTTGATACAGTCTTTCTTTCGATACCATGGAACTGAAAATTCAAAAAATGATAAAGCTCTTCTGGTCAGACCGGATAGCTCTTGGTTTCCTTGTCCGCGACCGTTTCGTCAACTTTCTTCTGCTGTGCGTCACGATACTTGAAGAAGTCCATCGCAACCTGCGGGAACAACGCATAGGACAGAATGTCTTCTTCCTGCTGCATGTAATTCTTGACTTCTTCGCGGTACTTGTCGAGCGCAGGCTCCAGAAGGTCCGCCGGACGGCAGGTAATGGGTTCTTCGTCGCCGATGGCCTTCTTCTGGATCTCCGGGTTGAAAGGCTTGACCGTGCGGCCGAAGTCGCCGTGAAGAACCTTCTTGGTTTCCTTCGTGATCATCTTGTAGCGCTCGCCCTGAAGCACGTTCAGAACAGCCTGCGTACCGACGATCTGCGAACTGGGCGTGACGAGCGGGGGTTCGCCGAGGTCTTTCCGGACGTTCGGGATCTCCGCAAGCACGTCATAATAACGGTCTTCCGCATGGGCGTCCTTCAGCTGGGACACCAGGTTGGAAAGCATGCCGCCCGGGACCTGATACAGAAGCGTCTTGATGTCCACGCCCAGGACCTTCGGGTTCATGCGGCCGTTCTTCAGATACTTCTCCCGGATCGGCAGGAAGTAATCCGCGATCTCAGAAAGCAGATTGATGTCCAGGCCGGTATCATAGGGCGTGCCTTCCAGCGTCTTCACAAGCACTTCCGTTGCAGGCTGGCTTGTACCGAGCGCGAAGGGCGAGATCGCCGTGTCGATGTAATCGGCGCCGGCTTCGATGGACTTCAAATAGGTCATGGAAGCGACACCGGAGGTATAATGCGTATGCATTTCCAGCGGGATCGACGTTTCTTCCTTGATCGCGCGGACAAGGCGCTCGGCTTCATAAGGGATCAGAAGGCCGGCCATGTCCTTGATGCAGATCGAATCCGCGCCCATGTCTTCGATGCGCTTCGCGATGTCTTTCCAGTAATCCAGCGTGTAGGCGTCGCCCAGCGTGTAGGAAAGCGCGACCTGCACTTCTCCTTTTTC
>DBVJ01000045.1:11950-13100 GCA_002308115.1 Lachnospiraceae bacterium UBA1267 | reverse complement strand
AGATGCGGATAATGTCGATGCCGTTCGCGATGGACTTCTGCACGAAGTATTCCACGACGTCGTCCGGATAATGGTTGTATCCAAGGATGTTCTGTCCGCGGAACAGCATCTGAAGCTTGGTATTCTTAAACCCGTCGCGGAACATCCTCAGGCGCTCCCAGGGATCTTCATTCAGGAAGCGGAGGCAGGCGTCAAAGGTTGCGCCGCCCCAGCATTCCACGGCATGGTAGCCGACTTTGTCCATCTTCGGGACGATCGGGAGCATCTCCTCCGTGGTCATGCGGGTTGCGATCAAAGACTGGTGCGCGTCGCGGAGCACTGTTTCCACGATGCCCACAGGTCTCTTCGCCGGTTCAGGGTTCTTTTGCACATTCATGTTTTCAGCCATTTTATGTCACCTCAATCAAAGGGTCCTTCAAAAACTGTCCGCTTACACACCGAAGATCGCCATGAAAACACCGGCGGCGACCGCGGTACCGATGACGCCGGCCACATTCGGGCCCATGGCGTGCATCAGAAGGAAGTTCGTCGGATCTGCTTCCGCGCCGACTTTCTGGGAAATACGCGCCGCCATCGGAACGGCCGAGACACCGGCGGATCCGATCAGCGGATTGACCTTGCCCTTGGTCAGCTTGCACATCAGTTTGCCGAAGAGCACACCCGCGGCGGTACCGAAGGCAAATGCGATCAGGCCAAGCGCCACGATCTTCAGCGTATCGAACTTCAGGAACGCTTCGGCGCTCGTCGTCGCGCCGACACTCGTGCCGAGGATGATGACGACGATGTACATCAGCGCGTTGGAGGCCGTCTCCTTCAGCTGCTTTACCACGCCGCATTCCCTGAAGAGGTTGCCGAGCATCAGCATGCCGACCAGCGGTGCGGTCGAAGGCAGAAGAAGACACACGACGATCGTGACGATGATCGGGAACAGGATCCGCTCAAGTTTCGAGACGGGCCTGAGCTGCGTCATCTTGATCTTCCGTTCTTTCTCGGTCGTCAGAAGCTTCATGATGGGCGGCTGGATGATCGGAACGAGCGACATATAGCAATAAGCAGCAACCGCGATGGGTCCCATATACTCCGTCTGCTTCAGTTTGCCTGCCAGGAAGATGGAGGTTGGCCCGTCCGCGCCGCCGATGATGGAGATCGC
>DBVJ01000045.1:271-11827 GCA_002308115.1 Lachnospiraceae bacterium UBA1267 | reverse complement strand
CCGACGCCGAGGAAAATGAGCGACGGAAGGATGCTCCATTCGTCCAGCAAGTAGAAATAGTACAGTAATCCGCCCGGCTGTCCCTCCGAAGGAGGCGCCATGATGCCCGGGTAAATGTTCACCAGGAGCATGCCAAACGAGATCGGCACCAGAAGCAGCGGTTCAAAATCCTTCGCGATTGCAAGGGTCAGAAGCCCCAGCGCGACAGCGATCAGCAGATAGTTCCCCCAGGTGAGGTTAAAGAACGCCGTCTGGTGCAGCAGATTATTCAGAGTATTGAAAAAGTATTCCATCTCCTGCCCTCGTCAGTTGATCTAAATGTTGATGTGTCTTCCCGTCCGTCAGTTGATGGACGCAAGAAGCGCGCCCGCTTCCACGCTGGAACCTGTGGCCACTTCCACGGAAGCGACGACGCCGTCCTCAGGCGCTACGATCTCATTCTCCATCTTCATCGCTTCAAGGACCATGATGGCCTGTCCGCGCTTCACAGCGTCGCCGGGCTTTACTTTCACGGAAAGGATCTTTCCGGGCATCGGCGCAACGATCGAAAGACGGCCGGCCGCTTTCGCTTCGGCTTTCTTCGGGGCTTCCGCCGGAGCCGGGGCTTTGACGGCCTGGGCGCTTCTCGGCGCGGAGACGGCACCGTCCAGGTGCTCTTCCACCGTTACTTCGTAACTGGTTCCATTAACAGTGATCGTATAAGACTTCATGCTCTTCACCTTCTCCTCGGGTTATTCTGAATTCTACGAATGGATCTGACTGTAAAACCGCTCGGGTCTGTTCCGCCGAAGGCCGCGATTGCCGCCGCGATGACGGCCGCGATCTCCTGATCGTCGGTCACTTCCTCCGACACCGGGCCGGCGATCTCAAGGGGTTCCGCCGCTTTGGTGCCGAGTCCGCGGACCCTGGCATCGGATTCCGGCGTTACTTTGCGCTTCTTGCCCGCCTTCTTCTCTTCCAGCTTATGGATGATGCCGAACGCGGAAATGATCAGGCTGATCAGGATGAGCACGATGAAAACGATGCCCATGCCCATCAGGGTGTTCAGGCCGGCGTTTCCGAAACGCTCCCCCATATTCTCAGCTTCCGTGACAGCTTCAGCCGCCTGTAATAATCTCATCATTCCGGGGACCTCACTTGCCTTGATGCTTCCGGAAAATGCCTTCGCGCTTGCCATAGAGCATCTCGAAGGCGGCGAGGACATGCTTCCTCAACGTTTCCGGCGTAATGAGTTCGTCCACGTAGCCGCGTCTCGCGGCCGAAAGAGCGCTCTGTTTCTCGTCAAACAGTTCGGCAGTCTTCTGAAGGTCGTCTCCACCGATGATCTTGGACGCGGAATCTGCATTCATCACGGAGATCTTCGCATCTTCATAGGCATAGACCACATCCGCGCCGAGCGCTTTGGAATTCATGAGCACGTAGCCGCTTCCGGTGGCGTTCAGGATCACATTGATCTTCGGGACCGTTGCGCCTCCGAGCGCCAGTGCGAATTCCGAAGAGGCCTTGGCAAGCTGCTTCTCTTCTTCCACGCCCGCTTCATATCCGGACACATTGGTCAGTGTCAGGACGGGGATCTCGAAAGCGTCGCAGAAATTCACGAAAGCGGCAGCCTTTCTGAGGCCTTTCGCGGTCAGCGTGTCTTTACGGTTTCCGATGAAGCCGACAGTCGCGCCGTCCAGCAGGATGAAGCCCGCAGCCATCTCCGGCGCAAATTCCTCTTTCACCTCCAGAAGAAAATGTCCGTCTGATACGATCTGGGCGATGTAGCCCGCGTCCGTCTGTCCCGAAAGTTCGGGGGTCAGGCGGTTCAGGTCGTCCGTGCCCTCTTCTTCAGCCGGCCACTCGTTGTTGGAGGGAAGCACCGAGAGAAGATCTCTGACCATGCCTGCGATCTCAATGGCCGTTCCGCGGCCGTCCACGATGCCGCTCTCAGCGGCCTGGAACTCCGCGGATGCAGTGTCCAGTTTGTCCTTGGTGTTTCCGGGAAGCGTGTTCGGCGCGTTCACGAACAGTTTCGCGTCGTCCGTCATATACACGAAGTCCGACAGCGCGGCAAGCACTGCGAGTCCGCCGCCGCATTTTCCGAAGATCATCGAGATCTGCGGCACGACGCCCGAACAGCGGGATTTCGTGCGGTACAAAAAGCCGAAGCCTTCCAACGCATCGGTCACTTCCTCGAGGCGGAGCCCCGAAGAATCCAGCATGCCGACGATCGGCGCGCCCATCTTCATCGCGAGTTCGTAAAGATGCGCGATCTTTCTTGCATGCATCTCGCCGATGGATCCGTGAAGGACCTCGGGATCCTGGCTGTAGATATAGACCAGCCGGCCGCCCACCGTGGCGTAGCCCGTAATGACTCCGTCGCCGGCTTCTTTTTGAAGGGAGCTTCCGAAATCCGTCGCGCGCATTTCCACACGGGAGCCCAGTTCGACGAAGCTTCCTTCGTCTGCGAGAAGGAGGATCCGTTCTCTTGCGTTCATCTTTTCATCTGCCATAATGTCCCCTTTTTTCGCTTCATTTCCAAGTCTTTCGGAGGCTTTTCAAAACACCCCGGACATGGAAGTCCATAATAGCCGATTTTCGATCATAATTATAACAAAAGAGGGTGCAAAAAGCAACTTTCTTACACCCTCTTTTCTTCTCATTTAAATGTATTTTCGGTGAACTTTTTGTTACGGCTCTGCTTAATTCGGAAATATCGGCTCACGAGCGCTTACCGGGCGGGTGAGACTTCATCGACCGGGAAGACGCCGAACTCATACCCTGCCGCTCTTGCGGCATCGATAAAATCAGCCAGCGCGGCTGTGTTGGAGGAGGACACCGCATGCAGAAGATAAACCGCGCCGCATCCCATATGGCTCTTGCAGCGCTCCAGCGTGACCGAAACGTCCGGCTGGTCGTCCATGACAAAGTCTCTGTGCGCATAACTCCAGAAGACGGACGTATAGCCGTAATTCTGAAGAACCGCCATCAGCTGTTCGCTGGACTCTCCTTCGGGGAAACGGAACAGTTTCATCTTGTATCCGAAACTGTCATAGATCAGTTTATGAAGCCGTGAGACGTCATCCACGAAAGACTGAAGCCCGTGGGCGTCCACATACTTGGGATAGCCGCCGGAGGGATGGGCACAGGTGTGGTTTCCGAGGATATGGCCTTCGTCGATCATCCGCTGTATCAGTTCCGGATCGCTGTCGTAGAACTGCTTCGTGATGAAAAAGACCGCTTTGACATTTTTCTCTTTGAGGATGTCCAGGATCACCGGGGTATGGCCGGCTTCATAACCCTCGTCCATCGTGAGATACAGGAGTTTTTCCGTTGTGTTGATCCGGTAGACGGCGCCGTATTTGCCGAATTTGGCTTCATACCAGTGAATGCCGTTCGCGATGCCGTACTGGTCCCGGTCTTCCCAGTCATTTCCGTACGGGATGCTGTTGTTCGGGAGAGAGGCCGTGTCCGGCCAGATGCCGAGGTCCTTCAGGACACCCTGATCCGGATCGGAATACGGCGCGCTGGTCTCTGCGTCCTTTGATGGCGCAGTGCTCTCTTCCGGCGGGGCCTGCGTAACGGGTTCCTGCGTCGGCGGATCCGTCACGACCGGCAAAGTCGCCGGATCGCCCGGGTCCTTGGATCCGGGTTCCTGGGTGACCGGTGCGTCAGTCCTTCCGGTATCGGAAATGGTATAGGATTCAGGCATGCAGGAAAGGAGTCCCGCCGCCAGAACGAATGCGAGTATGCAGGAAAACAGTTTCTTCATGAGTGTGCTCTCTTACGGGATGATGTAAAGTTTGACGTAATAATGTGTCCTGTACATGCCGGCGGGCATACGGCCGTTCACATCCGGAAGCGTGTAGCCCACATGGCAGTAACTATGGGTCTGACGGTACACGTCGATCGACAGGCCCTTCACGCCGGTGTCCGCCGCAAGGAACAGCTGGCGGGACAATTCCTGGTCTCCGTTGTACAGAACGGCAAGGAGCTTGGTGCCGATGGGGATGACCTTTCTGTCCACCGCGACGGTGTAGTCTTCCCTCAGCTGGATGCCGTTTCGGACCGGATGGTAATTCACGTCGTTCACGCCCCAGGCGCCGCAGCATTTGGTGCAGTGACAGTAGAAGGTCACACGGCAGGAATCTGTCGTCACGCCGTTTGCGTCAGTATACGTGATCTTCTGAAGCGTGGAAATGTCATACGTGGCGGCCTCATGCTGGTTGGCGACCAGATAGGCGCCGCGGGCGGCGGCATGCGCCACGTCATACTCATGCATCACGGCATACCAGGCCGCTTCGGCGTCCTGGGCTTCGGAAGCTCTGGAAGCTTCCTCCGAAGCTTTTCTGGACGCTTCTTCCGCCGCACGGGATGCCGCTCTCGAGGCCTCTTCCGCCGCCTCTCTGGAAGCCCGTGCCGCTTCTTCCGCCGCGCGGGATGCCGCTCTTCTTTCTTCTTCCCGGATGGCTTCCGCCTTGGAAGCTTCAATGCTGGATGCGATCGACGCCTGCAGGGATTCCTCGATGCTCGCAGCGATCGAAGCAGCTTCTTCTTCCCGCTCTTTTCTGGCTTCGGCTTCCAGGACCTGCGCCCGTCCCAGATTCTCAGAGATATCCATGGCAGAAAGCACCGCCTCATCAATCTCGTCGAGTCCGCTGGTGTTTCCGGCTCCCTGGAACATGTAATACAAGATGGACTGGTCCTTCTTGATGTACAGATAGGCGTAATTTGTGAAATTGCCCGCGACCTTGTAATACTCGTTGGTCAGGCCGATCACGCGGTATGAGTCGCTCTTGTCGGCAATGACCACGCCGGACATGTCGTCTTCCGGATACATGTAAAGATAGGTGTGGTCGCTGACGGCCATGGCCGCATAAGCAACGGTCGGGGCCAGATAATCATAGGCATCCTGATCCGTGAGCACATAGTTCTTGTGCACATATCCGGTAAAACCGTCAAACGACACCCGGTACCAGTCTCCCTGCATGCCGGTATAGGTCACGATGTCATCAGGGTAAATGACGTACAGGATCTTTCCGCTCATGCTGGGCGTCTCGCGGATATTCAGATATAACTCGACTTTTTCAGGATCCGTCACAAGTTTATGGACAAAGAACCCGCGAAGTCCGGTATAGCCGTTGGTATCCTCTTTTGCCGGAATGAATTCCTCGTCCACCGCGTCTTTGATGGCGTCCGGATCATCCGTTTCGGGCGGATCCGTCCTGAATTCCGTGGTCTCGGGCGCTATTTCCGTATCATTGTCCGCAATCTTCGTTTCTGTGCCGTAACTCTCTTCACCGCTTTGCGTAGAGGAGTCCTTTTCCGGTCCGTTGAAGCGCGGAATGAACACGGCGCCGAGCACCAGGGCTGCCGCCGCGACAATCACGATGAAATAACGGATCACTTTAAAGTTCTTCACAATACCTTCTCCGAACCGGCTCTTCTCTGCCGGTCCGCTTCATACAGGAGCACTGTCGCTGCCAGTGAGGCATTCAGGGATTCCACCTGCCCGCCCATCGGAATGCGGATCCTCTGATCCGAGACCGAAGCGAGTTCTTCTGTCAAGCCTTCCGCTTCGTTTCCGATCAGGAAGGCACACATGGAACGATAGTCCATGGCGGTATAATCCACGGCTCCTCCGAGATGAGCCGCATAGACCTTTCCGCCCATCTTCTGAAGCTTTTCCGCGGCGCCCCGAAGGTCTGCTGAGACCACGAAGGGAACCCTGAAAATGGATCCCATGGTGGAGCGCACCGTCTTCGGATTATAAATGTCACAGCAGTCCGGACTCATAAGCACGCCTGCCGAGCTGGCCGCTTCCGCGCTCCTCAGCATGGTGCCGAGATTTCCGGGATCCTGGATCCTTTCCAGGAACAGATAAACACCCTTCGGATCGGAAAGCACTTCTTCCTCTGTCCTGGGTTTCATCCGCACCGCGGCAAGAACCCCCTGAGGCGTCCTGGTGTCAGAGATTCTTTGAAACTCGGTCTCATCCGTGATGATGAGCGGCGATCCGGATCCTTTGAACCGTTCCGCGAGGTCCCGGTGGGAGCGAAGGAAGCTTTCCGTCATGACGACCCGTTCGATCCGCTCCGGCGGGATCTCCGAGCACATACGGATCCCTTCGACGACAAAAATGCCGTCGCGCCTTCTTTCCGAAGGCCGCTTCTGCCACTCCGAGATTTCCCGCAGTTCTCTCTTCATCCGGCTTTAGAAACGGACCAGAAGCCGCGTCACGCGGGTAATATCCTGCGGCATGTCTTTTCTCATGCGGAGGGCTTTCTGGATATCATAGTCCACGATCTCGCCGTCTTTGAACGCGACCACACGGTTCGAATAACCCATGGCCATCAGGTCGATGGTATGCACGCCCATCATGGTAGCCATGAAACGGTCTCTGCAGGAGGGTGAGCCGCCGCGCTGGATGTATCCGAGGATCGTGACCACGGTCTTGACGCCGGTCTTCTCCTGGATCTTCTCCGCCATGTATTCCGAATGACCGATGCCTTCCGCGTTCACGACCAGGAAATGTGTCTTGCCCGCGCCCTTGTTGGCTTCGATATGATCACAGAGTTTCTGGATGGTCTCTTCGATGTCGCCGTTATACAATTCGGGGATCAGCACGTCCTCCGCACCCGTCGCGATGCCGCAGTGGGTCGCGATATAGCCGGCGGAACGGCCCATGACCTCGATGATCGAGCAACGGCCGTGGGAGGAGCTGGTGTCACGGATCTTGTCGATCGCGTCCATCGCCGTGTTGCAGGCGGTGTCAAAGCCGATCGTATAGTCCGTGCAGGCCACGTCCAGGTCGATGGTTCCGGGGATGCAGAACAGATTGATGCCTTCTCTGGAAAGGTCCAGCGCGCCGCGGAACGAACCGTCGCCGCCGATGACGACCAGCGCATCGACCTCGTGCTCTCTCAGAATCCTCGCACCGGTTTCCACGCCTTCTTTCGTCGCAAAACGGGAGCTTCTGGCTGTCTTCAGCACCGTGCCGCCCTTCTGGATGATATCGGAAACGCTCGCCGCGTCCATTTCGACAATGTCGTCTTCCAGAAGGCCCTGATAACCTCTTTTCACACCAAGGACTTTGAAGCCCTGCTTCAGGGCGCCGCGGACCACGGCACGTACCGCCGCATTCATGCCCGGCGCATCGCCGCCGCTTGTCAGCACGGCAATTTTCTTGATATTGCTCTCCATTTTCCCCTCCTTACGAGCCCGAAGCCCGAAACAAAAAGCGATACTACAGTAGATTTATAACAGAATTCCGGCTTAAATTCAAGTATGGCCCATTTTGGGACCACACCCGCGCGTGATCCGCGCGCTTTCTTCCGTTGACCATTGAGGCGGGTGCTGATATAATCAAGGCAAATAATCACACAGAAGGAGGGTTCGGAATGGACCTCAACGCCGCCAGAGAGAAACTTGCAAAATACGGGCAGGAACATTTGCTTCGTTATTACGAAACGCTCACGGAATCCGAGAAGGAATCGCTTTTAAATGAAATCGAAGCCACGGACTTTTCGGTTCTGGAAGCCTTTTCGGAAAGCCCGGAAGCGGCTTCTCAGGGGCAGGTTTTCGAGCCCCTCGGCGCTGTGACGATCGAAGAGATCCAGGCACGCGAAGCAGAATTCCGTGCGGCAGGACTTGAGGCCATCAAGGCCTGCAAGACCGGCGCCGTCCTTTTGGCCGGGGGCCAGGGCACACGTCTCGGTTTCGATCATCCGAAGGGCATGTACAACATGGGTCTTACGAGAGACCTGTTCATTTTCGAATGCCACATGAAACAGCTCCTCAAGGTTTCTGAAGAAGCCGGCGCGCTGATCCCGCTGTACGTCATGACGAGCGATCTGAACCACGATGAGACTGTCGCTTTCTTTGAGGAGCACAGTTATTTCGGCTACGATCCTGCCTTCATCCGCTTCTTCCGTCAGGACATGGCGCCCTGCACCGATCTTCAGGGCAAGGTGCTCATGAAGAGCCGTTCCTCTCTCGCACTTTCCCCGAACGGCAACGGCGGCTGGTTCCATTCGCTGAAAAACGCGGGACTCCTTGAGGACGTTCACAAAAAAGGCATCGAATATCTTTCGGTCTTCGCGGTGGACAACGTGCTCCAGAAGATCCAGGATCCCTGCTTTGTCGGCGCGACGCTTCTTTCGGGCGTGAACGACGGCGCGATGGTCGTTTCGAAGGCGGAACCTGAAGAACGGATCGGCGTCATCTGCAAGCGGAACGGCAGGCCTTCCGTGGTGGAATACTATGAGATCACGGAAGACATGAAGACGCTTCGCGACGAGAACGGAACGCTTCTTTACAATTACGGCGTCATTTTGAATTACCTCTTCAAAGTCTCAAAACTTGAAGAGATCGTCGACATGAAAATGCCTGTCCATTTCGCGAAAAAGAAGATCCCGTATATGGCTGAGGACGGCACGCTCATCAAGCCGGAGGAGCCCAACGGCTATAAATACGAGCTTCTCGTGGTGGATATGGTGGAACTCACCGGCACCTGCCTGCCCTTCGAAGTGGACCGCACGAAGGCCTTCGCCCCCGTGAAAAATGCCACGGGTGTGGATTCCGTGGAATCCGCAAGAGCGCTTCTTTCGAAGAACGGCGTGGTGCTTTGAACCTGCCCCGTACATGAAAAAGGACTCCCCCGCGGGAGTCCTTTTTCGTTATATCCGCTTTTCAGTCCGTACAAAGGAACACTTCGGATTCCCAGGGCGCAAGCGTGTGCTTCGCGTTCAGACCGCCCCCGCACTCCGGACGGCCTGAGAACAGAAGCTTCCAGTTCTTTTCACAAAGTTCCCGCGGCAGCTGAAGCGGGGCTTCTTCCCCGGACAGATTTGCAAGGACCAAAAGGCTCTCCGCTTCATTTTTCCTGGTATATGCGATGATCCGCGGATCGTCTTCCAGATGGAAAACGATCTCTCCGTCCGGAATGACCGGATGCTCCGCGCGGATACGGATGAGTTCCTGATAGCCTCTGAAAATGCCGGACGGATCTTCCATATCTTTCTTGAGATTGATCTCAGGATAACATGGATTCACCCGAAGCCACGGCGTGCCCTTGGTGAAACCGGCATTCGGACTAGCGTCCCACTGGTAGGGCGTCCGCGCATTGTCCCGGCTCTTCGGGGCCAGAACGGCGAGCGTTTCTTTCGGATCCGCGCCCTTCTCCACCATGGACCGGTAGTCTCCGACAGTATAGCGGTCGTTATAGTCTTCGATATGGTCGTAGGAGACATTCACCATGCCGATCTCTTCGCCCTGATAGAGAATCGGCGTGCCGGGCGTCGTCAGAAGAAGCACGGCGAGAAGCCTGGCGGAAGCGATGCGGTACTTTCCTTCGGCGCCGTAATTGGACACCTGGCGCGCGGAATCGTGGTTGGAAAAATGCTGCGTTTCCCAGCCGCCCTTCTTCTGCACCTCATACCAGGCTTTCTGGACTCTTCGGAAGTCTTCCGCTCTCATGACCGGCTTCGAGCGGCCGGCCAGTTCGAAATGGTAGACCGTATCGAGCTCTTCCCGTTCCTTTCCGATGAAGCCCGGCGCATTTTCCGAATTCACGCCTGCGCCTTCGCCGACCGTGAACACATCACAGGGTCCAAACACTTCTTTATGCATCTCATGGATGATCTCATGGATCCCCGGGACGTTCGTGCACATTTTCTTATCCACGATGAAGCCGTTCCGGTCCAGGAGGACATCCGGCTGCTTTTGGGTGTCCGGGAAGCCTTCCGGCTTCTTAAGGCGCGTGAAAATGTCCAGACGGAAGCCGTCCACGCCCATATCCGCCCAGAAACGAAGCATTTCATAGATCTCTTTCCGAAGCGGCGGATATTCCCAGTTCAGGTCCGGCATTTTCACGGAATACTGATGCAGATAATACTCTCCGGTCGCTGCGTCAAATTCCCAGGCGGAGCCCCGTCCTTCGCGAAAATAGCTCCCCCAGTTGTTGGGTTCGGAACCGTCGGCCTTCGGCGGCTGCCAGATATAATAGTTCCGGTAGGGATTGTCTTTGGACTTTCTGGATTCGCGGAACCAGAAATGCTCGTCGGAACTGTGATTCAGCACCTGATCCATGACGATGCGGATCCCCATCGCATGCGCGGCGTCGAGGACTCTTTTGAAATCGTCCATGGTCCCGTAGGCCGGATCGATGGAGCGGTAATCCGACACGTCATAGCCGTTGTCGACCTGCGGCGAACAGTAGATCGGGGTGAACCAGATGCAGCCGATCCCGAGTTCTTTGAGCACAGGAAGCTTCTCTAAAACGCCCGGAAGATCACCGATCCCGTCCCCGTTGCTGTCAAAGAAACTCTTGCAGTAAATTTCATACAGGACTGCTTCCTGCCACCATTTTTTCATTGCTTACTGCACTCCCGTGGATCCAAAGCCTCCCCTGGTCTCGTTTTCGAGAACGTCCGTCTCGTTGAAAACCAGTTCGGGCTGATGTTTCATGATGCGGAACTGGCAAATGCGGTCGTTTTGATGGATCACGGTATCGCGGACCGCGTAGGCCGGGAAATACCACTGATCCCCGTCGCCCGAGTAGCTCTCGTCCACCACACCGAAGGAATTGGCCTGAAGAACACCGAAATTCTTAAACGTGGAACTCCGGGGAACGATCCAGGCTTCATAGCCTTCGGGAAGCGCGATGGCAATGCCGAGCGGGATGAGTTTCATCTCGCCGGCTTTCATGGTGACTTCTTCCGCCGCTCTCAAATCGATCCAGTCAGATTTGCCGTCCACATAGCGGAGCCTTTCGATCTGATCGTTGAAATACTTGACTGTGATTTCTTTCATCCCGGTCTTCCTTTCAGTTCCATCTACGCGGGATCGGACAGTGTTCCGGATCGCCTTTAGGGCATCACGGCCGCTTCTCAGCGCGGATTCCATCCGGCGTTCATAATCGTCCTTGATTGCTTCATCCTTCATGGAAGCCAGATTGATCCGCACATTTTCCGCGCCGGTCTCCAGGGCCGAGAGCAGCATGTTTGCCGCGGCGCCGGCATCCGAGACCGCATTTTTATTGCCGGAGATGGCTAAAGAATGCACTTCAGGAAATGCCTCCAGCGCGGTTTCCATGACCGCAAGCGGTACCTCCGTCGCATCCTTGAGCGCAATGGACATTGCTTCCTTTCGGGCCGTCTTCTCCTCTTCCGTCTCCTTCGGGCGTTTCATGGCATCCATGAAGTGCTGAAAAGCCTCTTCATCCCGGTCCGCGAGTTGAAGAAATGTTTCTTCGAGTATAGCCAGCTTCTCATCCGAGCGGCTCATCCGCTCTTCGGCTTCGGCATATTTCTTTCTTCCGATCGTCAGATGCGCCACCATGCGGCCCAATGCGCATCCGATCGCTCCGGAGAGCGCGCCTGCGCCNNCCTCCGCCTCCCGGTGTGGGAGATTCAGAAGACAAACGTCCGAGAAAGCCCTCGATGCTTTCATTCTTTACCATGTTTCCTCCTGAAAACATCTGTCTTACGGTATGAAAAAGGGGCCCTTTTGCGGGCCCCTTCTTAGCGCCCAAAAAGCGCTTCAGTACTTATCTTCCGGTCTTCTTCAGGAAAT
>DBVJ01000045.1:0-175 GCA_002308115.1 Lachnospiraceae bacterium UBA1267 | reverse complement strand
ATCATATCCATCAGGCTGCGGTTCTCCGTCGCTTCCTTGCGCTCTTTCGGCTTGTCGGCTTTCTTCGCAGACTTCTCGCCCGCGGCCTTCACGCCGGTCGCGATGACCGTGACGGTGACCGTGTCTTCCGCCGTTTCATGATAGGCGGTACCGAAGATGATATTGGCTTCCGGAT
>DBVJ01000136.1:306-14686 GCA_002308115.1 Lachnospiraceae bacterium UBA1267 | reverse complement strand
AAGATTCCTGCGGCTGTTTTTACGTCACCGAATACACACGTTTTATTCGTTCTGCAGTTTTTCGATGAGTTCCATCATGGCCTCGATCGTGTTGAAATTCGCGGGTTCCAGATCTTCCACGTCAATGTCGATGCCGAAAGCCTCATTGAATTCCTGCACGATGGAAATGATATCGAAAGAGTCCAGAACGCCTCCATCGATCAACAGCTTCTCATTTTCAAAATCCACGTCCGGACGGATATCCTGAAGAATGTTCAAAACTTGTTCTTTCATGGCGTTTCTTTCCTTTACGGTGCTGCTTTTCGGGGTGAAAACATATTCGCAGGCTTTTCGGATACTGAAATCATAACCGAAAGACCGGTATAAAGCAATGGCTGCAGCGTTTTTGACATCTACCCAATGCCGGAAAACGGAAGCCTGCGTAACGTATTTCCGGTGATAGGCTTCGACAAGGCATTTTCCAAGCCCGTTTCCTCTGTATGCTTCAGCGACCGCAAGATGACGGATCATGGCAGCGGATCCTTCCAGTCCGGCATGCAGTACTGCCAGAAGGCGGCCTTCTTTGGAAACAGTGAGGAGCCGTTCATCCCTGAGAGCGGTGCACAACTCCTCGCGGGAAGGAAGATACGCAAAACGGGGGTCAAATGTATTCTGAAGAAGCGCAAGGATCTCTGAAATTTCCGAGGGCAACGCCTCATGAACCATATGGAGATCCGGGAGACGATGTGAGATCAATGCGTCCCGGCTGCAGCTCATCACGGCGCTTTCCCTGCCGAGAGAGAACCCCATTTCCAGAAGCCGCCGGATCTGAAGGAGCTGTTTATCTCCCGGCGAACCATTGTAAGGAAGTTCCGCGACAGCCTCGCGATGAAGATCCGGAAAACCCGGCAAGGCATCCGGAGAAAGATCGTAATAACAACGGTAGAAGCTTCCGCAGTCTTCCAGAAGGAGAAGACCGTTCTCGATTTCTTTGAGGCTGAGAAGGCCTGCCGCCGCCTTCTCCTTCTGGACTTCCGGGAGAAGATAGCAGTTGGAGAGCGTGAGACCCTTCAAACGGGCTTCTTCCCGCCTGGCTTTGATCTCTTCGTAAGTCGCAGGACTAATCATGAATGTATTCCTCTTTGAGCCTGACTCTGTCGATTTTTCCGTTCAGAGTCATGGGAAGCGCATCCAGACGGACAAATGTGTTGGGCCACATGTATTTTGGAAGGGACTGAGACGCCGTAAGAAGGATCTCCTTACGTTCTGCGGTGCCGGTATAGACGCATACGATCTTATCCGCGGCCTGATCGAAAAGACAGCAGCATCTCAGTACCCCCGGCACACCGGCTATGGCCGTTTCGACTTCGCCCAGTTCGATCCGGTAGCCGCGGTGCTTGATCTGACCATCCTTTCGGGAGGCAAACATGATCTCGCCCCGATCATTGTACCAGCCCATGTCTCCTGTACGGTAAATAAGCTCCGGATACGCGGTGTTCAGAGGATTCTGGACAAAGACCTCCGCGGTCTTCTCCGGATCACGGTAATAACCGTTGGCGAGGGCTGTGCCGCGGATGCAGATCTCACCGACTTCATTTCCTTCAACCGGCTTGTCACCGTTCAGGATCAGGATCTCCATGTTCTGACAAGGGCGCCCCGCAGGATAGAACGATTGATAAACACGATCTCTTTGCACAATATGATAAGCACAATCTACAGCAGCCTCTGTTGGACCATACATATTCATATAGAAAGCTTCAGGCAGATAATTCTGCCAGATACGCAAAACCTGGACCGGCATTGCTTCTCCGCCGAAGCATAGCGCACGAACTGCTTTTGGACATTGCCTTTCGAATACAGATTCAGAAGTGGCCATACAGACAGCCGATGTTGCCCAAGCCAGAGTATTGATGCCATGCGCGTTGATATACTTAAACAGATCTATAGGGAACGAGAACAATCGTTGAGGGATGATCCAGGCAGTTGCTCCGTTTCTTAGTGTTGAGTAAATATCTTTCACAGACATATCAAAAAAGAACGGTGCTTGATTGCCAAAAACAGTCGAAGAGTCAAAACCAGCGGTTAAAGAAAACCATTCCACAAAATCGATCACCGCACGATGACTTAACACGACACCTTTCGGAACACCAGTGGACCCCGAGGTGAAGATGATATACAAGGGGTCGGTATCAATGGCTTTCTGGCGAATCAAGGCCAGGTGGGTTTCGTCTGCGGGTGTTTTCAGTAAATCATCAAAAAGCAAGACATGGCCTTTGTATTGGAATTGATCCACTTTTTCATAAGTCTTTTGATCAACGATCAAATAATTGGTATTCAGAGTTTTCAGAATTTGTTCAACCCGTTTTACCGGCATCTGGGCATCGATGGGAGAGTAGCAACGACCAGAATAGACTGCACCGAAGAAAGAGGTCAATGCAAATGGCGTTTTCTCCATATAAACGGCAACGGGCAAATGATCCGAGCCAAAAGTAGAGAGCGCAGTGCCCACCTGCTTGGATAGACTCAGCGTTTCTTTAAAACTGAGCTGCACTGTTTCATCCGCAAAGGCGAGTTTATCAGGGTAAAGATTGGCACTGTTTTCAAGGTAATCCAGAATGTTCCTGATCATTGTTTCTCCTTCAGATTCAAAACATCAGAACTGTTCATAGATAAAAGCGGAAGCACTGTTGGCCTGACCATACAGACCAAAGAGCACCAGGAGCACGATGGCGGCCAGATAAACCACCCATCGGATCGCGATGTGCCGCTTCGCAATTGCCATCCGGATGCCGATTTTCTTCTCATGCAAGACATCCACAGTGAAGAGAAGAATGAGTCCGCACAGGATCACGATCCAGTCAGCGGTCCTAAGACCGTTTTTCACGAGCATTCCGCTTCCAAGGAAACTGAAATCCCAAAAGCGGGTCAGGAAGCGCTTCAGCATACTTAAGGCGGCCATAAGACTCCCTGAAATCGTGAAGAACCTTCCGATGGTGACGATGACAAAGGTCCGGATCATGCGGAAAACGTTTAGAAGAACCGATCCTTCGCGGATCCCGAGCTTTTGCCGGGTGCGCTGATAAAAGTTCTGAAGCAGGATGCCGGACATGATAAAGAGACTGTTCCAAAGGCCGAAAGCCACATATTTCCAGCTGGAGCCGTGCCAGAAGCCGACCAGAAGAAAGACAATGAACATGGCCAGAAGCGAAGGGATCTTCTTCCCGACGTTTGGACCGAAGACTATCCGGCTTCCCCGTCCGAGCTTTGTAAATGCCTTGGACAAAGAAAGCGGATAGAAGACGTAATCCTTCATCCAGGCACCAAGCGTCATATGCCAGCGTCTCCAGAAGTTTTCGACGGATGTGGCAAAATAAGGCTGGTTAAAATTCGGACTGAGACGGATGCCCATCGTTTCCGCGACACCGCGTGCGATGTCCATGCCGCCGGAGAAATCCGCATAGACCTGAAAACCATACAAAACCGCGGCGAAGAAGAAGACTGCGCCATTTAGGGACTTGTAACCGCCGGACACCGTCTGTACGAAAACAGCCAGACGGTCCGCAATGACCAGTTTTTTGATCATTCCAAAGAGAATGAGCTGAGTCCCGAAACACAGATTCCGGTAATCAAAACGATGTCCTTCATAGAGCTGGTGCGCCAGATCGCTGTGCCGTGGGATCGGCCCCTGAATGATCTGCGGGAAGAAAGACATGTACAGCATGAACCGGAACGGATTCCGGTCCGCCCTGATCTTCTCCCGATATACGTCGGTCATATAGGAAATGGCCTGCAGCGTGTAAAACGAGATGCCAAGCGGCACCAGAAGACCGAGATGCGGAACCGGGTTCCCGTGGACTCCCAGAAGATTCAGTAAATGATTCAGGCTGCCGCCGAGGAAATTGTAGTATTTCAGGAACAAAAGACAGGAGAGAACAGCCAGAACGCCCAGGGCCAGGATCCGGCGCGATGCCTTTTTGACAGCGTTCTTTTTCTCTTTGCGCGCTTCTTTTGAAAGTGCTACTCCTTCCGATTTCAGGACCTCCGCTCCTTTGTCGTTGACGCGTTGTATCCAGAGACCGATGAGATAAGAGACAGCTGTCATGCCCAGAAGGACAAACACCAGCCAGCGGCTGGTCNNGTCAGCCAGTAGAAGACATAGCTTGCGGCGAGAAGGACGATCCAGCGGTACCGTAGCGGGATCACGAAGTACAGAACGAGCGCTAGGGCCACAAAAAGAAGGAAGGCAAGCGATACGATCGTCATGACATTCCTCCTTTCCGGCATTTTCAGCCCAAACCGTGTTTCGAATCAATTTATTATAATGGAATGGTTCTGATTATTCAAGTTTTCTTTCTGTGAAGCCGGCGCGTGAACAGAAGTGGAACTTGATATTTTCCGGCCCTGCATTTACAATGAAGATCGTTATGAACCCCAAAACCGGTGAGAAAAGGAATGAATGTCATAAGAGGTCATGCTTCCATCCGAGAAGCCTCTTTTCTTTCCTGTGCCTTGCGATCCTCGTGCTGACTGCTTTTCAGACAGGCTGCGTGAAAGGACAGGAAAAACAGGGGACTGTTTTGTATTTTTCCGCGCATCAGGATGATGAGACGCTGGAAGACTTCGGCGGGATACTTCAGGATCTGAGGGATGGGCTTGAGGTCCATGTCGTCCTGGTTTCGGACGGCGGCGCGTCGAAAGTACGTAAGGCGCTTCAGGAAGAGGGACATGATCTGTCTCGTGAAGCATTTTCGGCCGCAAGAGATTCGGAGTTCAGAGACGCGCTCATTGCGCTTGGTGTTCCGGATGAGAATATCCATTTTCCCGAGAACCGTCTTCCGGACGCTGAACTGTCGGAATACGCCGAAGAAGTCAGAGCGCTGCTTCAGTATTACGTGGAACAATACCCGGACGCGATGGTACGGACCCATGCCTATGAGGTGGAAGGCGTTTCCAGCCACAAGGATCATGTGACAGTTGGCAACGCGGCGGTCAGCCTTTATGAGAGCGGAACGATCAAGTCGCTCCGGCTGTTTGTGGAACCATGGGTACGCGAAGATTTTGAGAGTGTGACCGGGATCGAAGTGAAGAAGCTTCCGGAAAAAGGCCTTCGAAACAGCGAACGCGCCGCGGTTTCCAACGCGATGGATGCCTACGCGTTTCTGGATCCCGAACACGGCCGGTACGGTATCGGCGCCAGATCCGTGAAATCCTACTGGAAACAGGTCAGGAAGGAAATGACCAGTTATTGTTTTGATTACGACGGCTCAAAATGAAGCAGAAAAAACACTTGAAAAATCTCATCAAAGCCTTTGCCTTTGTGCTTCTTGTGGTTCTTCTTCTGTGGGGGATCACCAGGCTGATGCAGCCGAAATATTACTTTGCTTCACAGCTGAAGACCCCTGAGACAGAGCTTTGGAATGAGTTTTATGCTCTTCCGAAAAATGACGTGGAAGTGCTGTTTCTCGGCGCAAGCAGTGTTTATTGCGGCGTGGATGCGCCCGAAGTCGGAGCGCTAACCGGAAGGAAAGTGTACACCATGGCTTCTTCCAGCGCCAGAATGTACGATCTGTATTATATGTTTCAGGAAGCGCTGCGCTTTCAAAAGCCGGATATGCTGGTTCTGGATATGGGACCTATCCGCTATGAGACTTATGGGTTCGATCGAATCTATAAAAGAACGTATGACGATATGCGTTGGTCTTCCGTGAAGTTTGAAGCATTGAAGGGGAGAAATGCGATTCTTGAGAAACCGGAGTCTTTGATTAACCGCTTTATCACACTTCTTGACTTCCATACCAGGTGGAACGAATTGGAAGAAGTGGATTTTATGCCATGGAAATATAAGACCATTGAGCGGGGCTTTGTTCCGTGTAATGATATTGCAAAAGGTATTTCGCATAATCAGTTTGATATATCCCTTAAAGTCAACGTAGATGAAATGGGTCTGGAATACTTTGGCAGAATAGTTGAATTATGCGAGAAGTACGATATAAAACTGGTTCTTATTCGTGTTCCGGCTATTGCGTGGAGTCATTCCTGGAATGAAGAGGCTTCCCGCCTTGCAGAACAGTATGGCCTTCCGTTTACAGATTACAACGATGAAATGAACTATCCTCGTATCGGTATTGACGATCAGACAGATTGGCGCGATGAACTTCATCTGAACAAATACGGCGCAAAGAAATTCGCGAAAGTCCTTTCAGAGGACCTCATGGATATCCTGAAAGAAGAGCAGTGAAACGTGTATCACCCCAAAAAATAGACCGGGCCACGAAGCCCGGTCTATTTTGGTTCCGACATGCACTCAAAGCAGCAATTCCAGACTTCCAACCGTGGTCCTTCTGGTGAGGAGCCTGAGTTTTTTTGCGGACAGGGCGATCCGGAGCATGCCGGAAAGATGCCCGGCAAGCGCGCCGTCCGTATAGACGTCCGCAGAGTCTGTGCGTTCCGTGATGTCAAATGTCATCCCATCCGGCAGGATCAGCGCATTCTTGAGGTAAGAGTGCGGGTTGATCGGCGTCAGCGTGATGACCGGAGCGTCATTATCCACGATCGGACCGCGGACCGCAAGATTATAGGCGGTCGATCCGGTGGGCGTTGCAAAGATCAGACCGTCGCCGCGGCTCCGGAGTTCGTTGCCGGTATTCAGACGGACGCGCATGTCCACGGTCGTTCCGAACTGCTTATGCGTGACGACGATGTCATTGACAGCCGTGAAAGTCTTCCCGCCCAGCGTGCCCTCTAAAAGCTTCCGCTCCGTGCTGAGGCAGGACGGGAGAATACGGTCGAAATCTCCAAGGTCTTTATAGCCCATTGCACATAGATAGCCCAGGCGGCCGGAGTTTACGCCGATGAGCGGCTTGTCAGCCGAAATGGCCACCTGTGCCGCCCTGAGGAGCGCGCCGTCGCCGCCGAGGGAAACGACGAGATCGGCTTCTGAAGGCTCGAAGGACTCCAGACCGAGACGCAGGAAATCATCATAGAAACGCCGCTCGGACACCGCGCAGGCATACCCCAGCGAGACGAGCGTGCGAAGACATTCCTTCGCAAGCTCGTCCTGCTCAATGGTAAAGCCGTTGGGGCAAACGTACAGTCTCATGAGAAAAGTCCTTATTCTTCCTCGGCCTTTTCTTCCTTCTTACGGATCACGCGGAACGCAGGCGCGTTGACGTCATTCTCCGCAAAGGCAAGCGTAACGCCTTCGGTAAGGTTGAAGTAAACGTCCCAGTAATCCTCGCTCTTGACCCATGCACGGATGGTGTATTTCTGTGCCTGGTCGGTGCCGCCGGAAAGACGGGCAAAGGGCGCCGGATCCTGCAGGATGTGCGGCGTATGATCCATGACCGTCAGAAGGATCTTCTGGATCTTCTCCGGATCTTCGGACTTTGCGGTCGTGAAGTCGATGTCCACACGGCGGAGAGGTTCTGCCGAGTAGTTCACGACGTTGGCGTTCATCATCGTGCCGTTCGGGATGAGGACACGGCGGTTGTCCAGCGTCAGAAGCTGTGTGTAGAACAGGCCGATCTCTTTCGCGACGCCCAGCTCGCCGGAAGCCTCGATGAGGTCATCGACACGGAAGGGGCGGAAGATGAGAAGCATGATGCCGCCGGCCAGATTGGACAGCGCGCCCTGAAGCGCAAGACCGATCGCGACGCCGCAGGATGCAAGCACCGCCACCATGGAAGCCATGGGTACGCCGAGGATCGCGACGACTGAGATCACCAGGATGATATACAGCAAAGCTTTGATGCCGGTGACTGCGTATTTCGCGACAGTCTTGTCGGCTTTCTGGAGCATTTTGCTCTTTTTGAGGAGCTTCGTGATCAGTTTGATCAGAAGAACCCCGATCACAAATGTAACGATGGCAAGGATGAGCTTTACGCCGGCATTGGCGGCCCATTCGCCTAAAGTCTTTAAAAAGTTTTCTCCGAACATTTTTTCCTCCTCCGTGAGAACATGCCTTACAGGCAAACTTTCCTTTATTGTAAAGGCAGAGGCGGGAAAATTCAAGGTGAATGTCTGGAAAAATAGGCCGGGAAGTTTATTTCCTCCGCCTTGACATTTCGCGCTCAAAATGCTACATTCTCCAAAGTGCGATGCACAAAGGAAGCTTAGGTTTCCTTTAGGGGTATAGTTCAATGGTAGAGCGGCGGTCTCCAAAACCGTAAATACGGGTTCGAATCCTGTTACCCCTGTACATGGAAGGCCGGCTTTTAGAGCCGGCTTCTTTTTTGGAAAAGGTACCGGCCATGCGGCCCAAGGAGCGGAGAAAACATGAAACTCACAAGAGCGGACATCAAAAAGATCCAGGAAGAGATCGATAACAGAAATTCGGAACTCAGACCGAAACTTCTGGAGGATCTCAGGACCGCGCGGGCGCAGGGCGACCTCTCCGAAAACTTTGAGTACGTCATGGCGAAACGGGCCAACAACAAGAATCTGTCCAGGATCCGTTATCTTGAAAACATGATCCGGACAGCGCAGGTCGTGGAAGAGAATGCGCCGGAAGACGTTGCGGGCCTGAACCGTGAGATCCGGGTACGTTTCCCGGAAGACGATTCCGAGGAAGTCTACAAACTGGTCTCTTCGATCCGGGGAGATTCCATGAAGAACCGGATCTCGGTCGAATCTCCTTTGGGGAAGGCGCTCAAAGGGCACAAGGCCGGGGACGTTGTGAACGTCCGCGTGAATGAGCAGTATTCTTATCTGTGCGAGATTCTTGAAGTCTCGGCAGTCACAGACGACGGCTCGGATGAGTTGAGAAGTTATTAAAGCATCCGGCCGTGTTTTCCCCGGCCGGTCCCAAAGAGAGATGGATCATTCTTCGGAGCAGACAGTCCAAATCTCCGTCCGCGATCTCGTGGAATGGGTTCTGAGATCAGGCGACATCGACAACCGGCGGCGAGGGCCTTCGGTTTCTGATGCCATGCTCATTGGCGCGGAAGTGCACAGACGGCTCCAGGAGGCTGCCGGGGCGGAGTATGCGGCGGAAGTCCCGCTCAAAGTGACAGTCCCTGTTCCGGATGACGATCCTTTTGCGCCCGGTCCGGCCGCCACGCTCGTGATCGAAGGCCGTGCGGACGGCATCATCACCGGCGGCACGGAATACGAGCCGGATTATACGATCGATGAGATCAAGGGCGTCTATCGCGACGTGGAGGCCATGGAAGGGCCGGAGGCGGTGCATCTGGCGCAGGCGGAAATGTACGCTTACATGCTGTCTCTGGACCGCAGTCTTCCGGAGATCTCGGTGCGCATGACCTACGTTCAGCTCGAAGTCACCATGGAGCGGAAGAGCGTCAAGATTCGTGAAGACGCTGTACGCCGCTTTACTTTTCATTATACCTTTGAAGAGATCGAAGCACGTTTCCGTGCGATCGTGGATGCCTACAGAAAGTGGGTGCTTTTCCTCGTGAAGCATCAGAGAGAACGGGCGGAAAGCGTCTCGGAGTTTCCCTTCCCTTATGAATACAGGCCCGGCCAGAAAATGATCGTCCGGGAAGTCTATCAGGCCGTGGAAGGCCGCACGAAGCTCTTTGTGCAGGCGCCTACCGGCATCGGGAAGACCCTGGCCATGCTGTATCCTTCGGTGAAGGCGGTCGGAAACGGCCTCGCAGACCGAATCTTCTATCTGACCGCCAAGACCGTGACGGCCAACGCCTGTGAGGACGGTATGCGGCTCATGGAGGAGCGCGGACTCATGTTCTCCTATACGAAGATCACGGCCAAGGAGAAAATGTGCCCGCTCACGAAGATGCAGTGCGATCCGGATCATTGCCCGCGGGCGAAAGGACATTTTGACCGCGTGAACGACGCTTTGTTTGAACTGATCCGTTCGGAGCGGGGCATCTCTTCGGAGAAGATCGCCGCGTGTGCGGAACAGAATGAACTCTGTCCGTATGAACTGTCTTTGGACGCTTCGCTGTTTACCGACGTCGTGATCGGAGATTATAACTACGCTTTTGATCCGCGGGCCTATCTGAGACGCTACTTTGCGGAAGGAGTCAAAAGAGACTATATCCTTCTGATCGACGAGGCGCATAATCTGGTGGACCGGGCCCGGGACTGCTTTTCTTCGGAGATCATGAAGGAAGACCTTCTGGAAGCGAAAAAACTCTTCAAAGACGACCAGCGGGCGGCCCGCCGGCTCATGAAAGCCAACCGCACCATGCTTGCCATGAAACGGACGCTTGAGGAGAGCCCGGACAAGATACATGTCTATTCGGAGGATGAGGATCTTCCGGTGAAACTGTATGACGATCTCGTCAGTGTGAGAGAAGCGCTTTCCCGTTATTTCGACGTGCATACAGACCCGGAAAACGGAGAGGAGAAACTGGAGTTTTTCTTCAAAGTCTGCGACTTTACCGATACCTGGGACGCCATGGGGTCCGGCTATCGGATCTATTCGGGCTTCACGGGAGGACGGGACGAGGTTTCTCCGGGGGCGCTCGGGACGGACAAGGCTTCCGGAAACTTCTTTTTGAAACTGTTCTGCATTCATCCGGCGGAACGGCTCAAGGAGAGACTGAACCAGGTCAGAAGCACCGTCTGCTTCTCGGCTACATTTTTACCGATCAATTATTATAAGGAACTGATTTCGGGATCGACAGAAGAACGCGCGATCTATGTGGATTCGCCGTTTGATCCTTGTAAGCGGCGGCTCTTTGTCGCACGTGACGTGAGCACAAAGTACACCAGACGGACGGAAGAGGAATACAGGAAAATCGCGGATTACCTGGTGAAAATGGTCTCCCAGACGACGGGGAACTACATGGCGTTCTTCCCGTCCCACAGATTTCTCAAGGAAGTTCTCGACAGGCTCGCGCCTGATTCAGAGGAAAACCGCGCATCCCGCCCGGACTTTGACCTCATCTGGCAGAAACGGGTGATGAAGGAAGAAGAACGTCAGGCCTTTCTTCAGGCCTTTGAAGCGCCGGGAGAGAGATCGCTTCTGGGGCTTTCCGTCATGGGCGGCGTCTTTTCGGAAGGCATTGACCTCACCGGAGAGAAACTGATCGGTGTCGCGGTCGTGGGCACAGGACTTCCGCAGATCACAAAAGAGGGCGAACTCATCAAGGCTTTCTTTGAAGACCGCGGGCTCAACGGCTTTGACTACGCTTATCGCTTCCCGGGCTTCAACAAGGTCATGCAGGCGGCGGGACGCCTGATCCGGACCGTGGATGATTACGGCGTGATCCTTCTCATGGATGAACGTTTCCTGTATAATCAGAACAGAATGCTTTTTCCGAAAGAGTGGCGCGATGCCCGCATCACGTCGCTTGCGGAGGTCGGATCCGAGATCCGTGATTTTTGGAGATACGTATGATGACAGAAGAAGCGAAACACCCGTTTTCCGAACGCGTCCTGAGAGACATGAGCTCCTCCGTCCTGGTGCTGGACCGAAAGGGCTGTGTCGTCTATGTCAATGCGCCGGCTTCCAGGCTTCTGGAGGTGAAAGAAGGGCATGCCGAAGAAGTGCATATGCTTACGGTCGGGGACAACACGTACAACGACCGTTTCATTGAAACGATACTGAACGCCCTCTACGATAAGGAAGAGACGACACACGAGAAAGTCCCGTACATGGCCCCTTCCGGCAAAAAGCACGTGTTTTTCATGTCCTGTTCCTATCTTCGGGAATCCGAACAGGACGAGCCGCTCCTGGTCGTCACGCTTCTGGATGAGACCGAGAAGGAGGAGATGAAGCGGAAACTCGACGATTCGTCGAAGACTTTCTGCACCTTCATCGCAGGTTTCTGCCTCTGGATCCTGCTTTATGCGCTCTGGGAGTTTCTCGGGCGCCCCATTCCTGCCGACTTCCTGACACACGGCGTGGAGATCCTGGGCATCCTCATGCTGATCTTCATTCTGGCCTGCACAAGTTTAAGCTGGCGGGATCTGGGCATCACCACAAAGACGCCCTTACGGACCATCGGGACCGGACTTCTCGTTGCGGCAGGCGGCTTCGTCCTTCTGGTCGTTCTGAAACTGGTGGCGCGGATCTTCGTACCGACGGCCTTTGAGCCGGAAGCGCCGTTCTTCGACATCCGCCGTTTCGGACTCCGGCAGGTACTCTACATTTTCACGGCAGGCATTCAGGAGTTTCTGGCAAGAAGCGTCATGCAGGGGAACTTGAGACGCATCATTACCGCGAAGCATCCCGGCTTCCTTGCGATCATGCTCTCGTCCTTCATTTTCGCGGCGCTCCACATCCATCTCGGATTCATTTTCATGGTCGGCGCAGCGATACTGGCCGGACTGGAGGGGATCCTCTATGAGAAGCAGCAGAATATCTTCGGCGTCTGGATCGTGCACTGGGTCTTTGGCGTCAGCGGCACGCTCCTGTGCCTCATCGATCATTGACGGAACACCGCGGAAAGCGGCAGATTGAATCACGGAAGGAGAAGAACATGGATCTCATCAAACGTTTTCTGACTTATGTGTCTTTTGACACGACTTCGGACGAGGAATCTGAAACGACGCCTTCAACGGAGAAGCAGCTGAAACTCGGTGCTTATCTTCGGAGTGAAATGGAGACGGTCGGCCTCAAGGAAGTGCGGCTGGACGAGTTCGGCAGGGTGTACGGCTTTCTGCCTGCGACGCCGGGTTATGAGGAGGAGCCGAAGATCGGCCTCATCGCGCACATGGATACTTCGCCGGCCGTGTCCGGAACGGATATCAAGCCCCGTATCATCCGTTACGAGGGCGGAGACATCCGGCTGAACGAGAAAGTATCCATCCGGCGTTCGGACTTTCCCTTCCTGGACAGGTATCTCGGCAAGGAAATGATCGTGACGGACGGAACGACGCTTCTCGGCGCGGATGATAAGGCAGGCGTTGCGGAGATCATGAACGCGGTGGAATACCTGACCGCGCATCCCGAGGTCCCGCATGGCCGGATCGCGGTCGCATTTACACCGGATGAAGAAGTCGGGCGCGGGGCGGATCATTTCGACGTTGAAGGATTCGGCTGTGATTTTGCCTATACCGTTGACGGCGGCGCGCTGGGCGAGCTGGAGTATGAGAATTTCAACGCGGCTTCGGCACGGTTCTTGATCCATGGCGTGAACATCCATCCCGGCTCGGCTAAGAACCGTATGAAGAACGCGGCACTTATTGCGGCGGAACTGGTCTCGATGCTGCCTGAGGCGGAATCGCCCGCGCATACCGAGATGTACGAAGGCTTCTACCATGTGTGCGCGATCCAGGGCGATGAGTCCGAAGCCCGCGTGGATATGATCATCCGTGACCACGACATGAAGATCTTCGAAGGCAGAAAGGCGTTCGTCGAGAGGCTTTCGGATTACCTGAACGGCAAATATGGAGAAGGCACGGTGGAACTCAGGCTCCGCGACAGTTATTACAATATGAAAGAGAAGATCCTGCCGGTCATGTTCGTGATCGAGCGGGCAAAGAAAGCCTTCCTGGATCTGGGCATTGAACCGATCATCTCCCCGGTCCGCGGCGGCACCGACGGTGCACGCCTTTCGTTCATGGGCCTTCCCTGCCCGAATCTCTCGGCCTGCGGTTATAACTTCCACGGTGTGCACGAATGTGTTCCGGTCGAAGACATGTACAAAATGGTCGAAGTGCTCTTAAAGATCGTGCGTGCTCAGAAAGACTGATGACAAAAAGAATGGATGCGGTTTGAATGCGATGGCGCCTGTCCCCGGGACAGGCGCTGTTTTATTGTTAAAAATATGTGAAAACCCACCGAATTAGCACTCTCGCCTTGACAGTGCTAATTTGTAGTGTTATGATCATGATGACACTTGGGAAGGCTGATCTTCCCGAAAAGGAGGTGTCTTATGAACATTCAGAAGTTTACGCAAAAATCACTGGAATGCATCCAGATGTGCGAAAAGATCGCCCATGATCACGGCAACCTTGAACTGGATCAGGAGCATCTTCTGTACGCGCTTCTTACAGTCGACGAGTCTCTGATCGCAAAGCTTATCGGGAAAATGGATATCGACGCGGGCGCATTTACGTCCAGTGTGGAAGAGGTCATCGCAAAGCAGGTGAAGGTCTCCGGCGGAAGCCCTTATTTCAGCCAGTCGCTGAATGACGCGCTGCTTTCAGCGGAAGACGAAGCAAAGGCGATGGGAGACGATTACGTTTCGGTCGAGCATCTGTTCCTTACACTCCTCAAGAAACCAAACAGCGACCTGAAAGCGCTGTTTCGGAATTACGGCATCACGAGAGACCGCTTCCTTCAGGCGCTTTCGACCGTCCGCGGCAATCAGCGGGTAACCACGGATTCCCCGGAAGACACATATGATGTTCTCGAAAAATACGGACGCGAACTGGTGGAAGTCGCAAAGGAGCAGAAGCTGGATCCGGTCATCGGCCGCGACGAAGAGATCCGGAACGTCATCCGGATCCTTTCCAGAAAGACCAA
>DBVJ01000136.1:0-195 GCA_002308115.1 Lachnospiraceae bacterium UBA1267 | reverse complement strand
GGGCGCGCTCATCGCCGGCGCCAAGTACCGGGGCGAGTTTGAGGAGAGACTGAAGGCCGTTCTTGCGGAAGTCCGTAAATCCGAAGGCCGTATCATTCTCTTCATCGATGAACTGCATCTCATCGTCGGCGCAGGCAAGACCGACGGCGCGATGGACGCGGGCAACATGCTGAAGCCCATGCTGGCCAGAGGCGA
>DBVJ01000032.1:5689-19101 GCA_002308115.1 Lachnospiraceae bacterium UBA1267 | reverse complement strand
CACGGCCAGCATGAGCATCAGTCGCTGCTTAAGCCCCGCCGGCAGCTGGAGATCCTGGACGATTACGCCGGGGAAGCCTGCCGCCGGGAAAAGGAAAACGTCGCGGAGGCTTACCAGGCTTACAAAAATGCCCGGAAGGAAGAGGAAGAATATTCTCTTTCCGAAGAGGAGAGGCTGCGCCGGCTGGACTTTCTGAATTACGAGATCGGGGAGATCGAAGCGGCTGCCGCCCGTCCCGGCGAGCGGGACGAACTCACGGCCCGCTACCGGGAAATGTCTTCCTTCGAAAAGATCGAATCCGGCCTGGGAAAAGCGCTTTCGTATCTGAGCGAAGGACGGGAAAACGCTTCGGATCTGCTGATGCAGTCGTATCGGGAGATCGAGCGGCTCGTATCGCTTTCCCCCGCCATGGGGGAGGTCTTGGCGGAATTAAGCACGGCGCAGGATATCCTGTCCGAAAGCGGCGGCGAGATCCGGGCCTATCTGGAGGACTCGCGCTTTGATCCGCAGGAATTGTACGAAACGGAAAAACGGCTGGATCTTCTGAACCGGCTGGAACTGAAGTACGGCGATCTCTGCGACCCGGAGAACGACGCGCTGGCCCGGCGGGAGGAGGAAAGAGACCGGCTGGAGGATTACGCGGCAAGGCGCCTGGCGGCGCGTGAGAGGAGCGGGAAGGCGGAAAAAGCCCTGCAGGAGAGCACGGAGCGTCTGCATCAGCTTCGCGCCCAGGCCGCGCCGAGACTGGATCAGGCGCTGGAGGAAGCCCTGAAGGAGCTGAATTTCCTTTCCGTACAGGTCCGTACCGGGATCAGCCGCCTGCCTGAAGCGGGACCCGAAGGACAGGACGAAGTCTGTTTCCTGATCTCTCTGAACCCCGGGGAACCGCTCCTGCCGCTGCAGAAGGCGGCTTCCGGCGGCGAACTGTCCCGCATCATGCTGGCTATCAAGACGATCCTGGCGGACCGGGACCAGATCCCGACCGTAATCTTTGACGAGATCGACAGCGGGATCAGCGGCAGGACAGCCGCCCGTGTCGGCGCCAAGCTGAAGGAGATCTCAAAGTACCGGCAGGTCCTGCTGATCACGCCTCTGCCGCAGATCGCGGCCCCTGCGGACAGGCATTACGAGATAGCCAAGCAGACGGACGGAAGCCGTACCGTTACGCAGATCCGGCTGCTGAACGAGGACGGCGCCGTGGGAGAGCTGGCCCGGCTGATGGGAGGCGATCTGAATGCAGAAAGCGTGCGGCAGGCCGCGGAGGAACTGAAGAAGAGCAGTCAAAAATGAGGCCCGAAGGCCTCATTTTTCTATTAACGGTAAAGGAACGGGGGAGGGAAAGCAGTCCGGACAGAAAGCCCGGATCAGCGGAAGCTGCGGATCAGCGCCACCGGTTTTCCGAGTACGCGGCAGTCCTCTGCGATGATCGGCTCCATTTCGTCGTTTTCCGGCTGCAGGCGGAAATGTCCGTTCTCCTTGTAATAGGTCTTCACGGTGGCTTCATCGCCGAGAAGCGCGACGACGATGTCACCGTTCCGGGCGGTGTGCTGCTCTTCTACGATGAGAAGATCCCGGTTCAGGATCCCCAGATCGACCATGGAATCTCCCTTGACCTCCAGCGCGAAGACGTCATTCGTCGTATGCGGCATATAGTCGGAAGGGACAGAGAAGTAGCTTTCGATGTTCTGCTCAGCGAGAATCGGCTCCCCTGCGGCGATACGGCCGACGATGGGAATGGAGACATTCTCGGTGCGGGCCATCTGGAAACTGTCGTCCAGGATCTCGATCGCGCGCGTCTTCGAAGAGTCGCGGCGGATGTATCCATTCTTCTCAAGCGCATTGAGATGCGCGTGCACGGAAGAAGTAGAGCTTAAACGGACCGCCTGGCAGATCTCGCGGACCGACGGCGGATAGCCTTTCAACAGAATCTGGCTCTCAAGATATTTCAGGATCTCACGTTGCTTGTCGGTGATGTTTCCGTATCCCATGCGATGCCTCCGTTCCTTCTGGTAAACATTTGTTCGAATGAATTGTAGCAGAGTCCAGGGGAAAATGCAATGCTTTTTCGAACAAACATTCGAGAAAAAAGCAGAGAGACCAACGATCTCTCTGCCTTTTCATCAAAAATGAATGATTCAGTTCAGCGGACCGACCTGATAGCCGTTGTCTTTCAGGTAGCTGACCAGCTGCGGAACAACGCTGAGAGAAGCCGGATTCGTCGTGTGGAAGTTGTAGACGGCGCCGGGATGCGCCCACTTCTTCATCGTCTCCAGGAACTCATCGGTGTTGATCGATGCGTTCGGATCGTAGTCCGCGTATTTCACGGAATAGAAGACCACCTGGTAACCCATTTTCGTGATGAGCGCAAGCGACTGCTCCGTGTAATCGTCGTGCACGTAGTTGAAGAGCTTCATGTCGTATTGATAAAGCTCTTTGATGTAGCGCTGAAGGGAGAGCGCGCTTTCCATCTGGTCTTCCAGGGAGAGGCTCGAAAAACCGGCGTCCGGGAATGTCGCACCAAGAGAACCCAGTGTGTGGCCCTCATCGATGATCCGGCGGATGATACCGGGGTTCTTCTCCGCATAGTTCCGGTTCACGAAGAACGTTGCCATGACGCCCTGATTGGAAAGGTTATCCAGCGCGGTGTTCGTGTGTCCGTATTCGTTGACAAGGATAAACGTCAAAGCCGTGGAAGAGGTGTCCCGCTGGTAAATGTGCACGCCGTTCCCGAACAGTTCGGAGAAGGCTTCATTGAATTTGGTGCAGCTGATCGGACGGCCGTCCTGATCGGCGGCTCCGCCGGCATAATAGTTCTTCTGGACGGAAGCATATTGTCCGCGGATGTCGTTCAGTTCTGCCGCGGTCAGTTCACGGATGCCGCCAGAATCGACAGGGGGAACCGGCGCGGTCGGATCGGTGGGAACCGTAGGAGCCGTGGACGGATCCACATAGGCTTCGGTCGTCCGGTCCGGGACAGCGCTTTCGGAAGGGCCGGGTTCATTCGTTGCTTCTTTCGTTGTATCGTCCGGCGTATCCTTTCTGGTCATTTTGGCGATGGCAAAGCCTGAGAGGACTGCACCGGCCGAAAGGGCCAGCACAACGCCTCCTGTTAAAAGCCAGGTCTTCAATCTGTTCGTCATGACTTCCTCCTGTGAAAGACACGCATCTTTCGGTAACTTATTGCTCGCTCTCGATCCCACGGATGTCTGTCGGGACCACCATGGAGTAGTTTGTATAGTATACCACAAATCCGGGCTTTGCGCCATTGGGCTTTCGGACTTCCTTCTGAAGCACATAATCCACTTCCGCGCGATCATCCGAAGCCTTGGACGAGAAGTGCGCGGCAAGCCGGGCGGCTTCCTCATAAGACCGGTCAGGCACTTTCATTCCTTCCGTGAGAAGGACCACATGGGAACCGGGCGCTTTCTTCACATGAAAGAAAATGTCCTGTTTCTTGGCGATGCGGAACGTGATCTCGTCATTCTGCGTATTGTTTCGGCCCACAAGCACCGTAAAACCGTCCGAAGTCCGGAAACGATAAGGCGCGGAGACCGTTTTCTTCGCAGGTTTCTTCTTTGAACCCGCATTGCCGTCCGGCCTGAGAAGACCTTCCTCCTGAAGTTCCCGGCGGATCTCCCGAAGATCCTTCGCGTCCTTTGCGAAGCCGATCGAAAGCGCCACGCTTTCGAGATACGCGAGCTTGGTTTCTGCTTCCTCTTTCTGTACCAGGGCGGCCTCCCGTGTGCGTTTGGCCTTCTGATAGCGGGCAAAATAACGCTGCGCATTATCCTGGATGGAAAGATCCGGATCGACCGGGATCGTGAGCGGACGGTTCTCGTCATAGAAGTTCAGACAAGTTACTTCCGGCTCGCCCTGCGGCAGCATATAGGCGAAGGCTGTGAGAAGTTCTCCGTAAAGCCGGTCGGTCTTCGCGTTTTCCGAATCGGCAAGCTGCTTTTTGTGGATCTCCAGCTTCTTCGCCTCGCGCTTTTCAGCATTTTTGACCGCTTTCAGAAGTTCCCGGCGATCCTCCTTGAGTACGTCGGTACGGTTCCGGTCGCGGTACCAGAAATCCACGAGGGAAGAAGCAGAGGGAAAGCCCTCTGTCAGATAGCCGTCCTCGGGCGTGTAACTATGGAAAGGCAGGACGGAAAAGGCCTCAGGCTTCTCATTTTTCCGGACCAGAAGCGGAGAGAACCGTTCTTCGCGGATCGTTTCGCAAAGCTCGGAAAATGCATCCCAGAGCCGCTCGGGATCCGGCAGCTCGTCCGGATGAATGCCGTGGCCCAGAAGCCATTCGGAAACAGAGGCATTGCTCATGCCCTGATAATGGTCCACGATGTTCTGAAGCGCCGTACGCTCGGGATCCAGCCGCCTCGTGAAATCCTCCCGGCTCTCTTCGAACGGATCGGTCTTTCCCTGCGTCTCCGGGATGAAATAAGGCTTTCCGGGCAGCACCGAACGTACCGAACTCATCAGAGGAGAGACCCTTCGGATCGCATCCAGGATCGTCCCGTCCTCGGAAACCAGGATCAGGTTGGAGTATTTCCCCATGACCTCCGAGACCAGACGGACCGTCTTGAGATCGCCCATTTCATCCAGATGCTCGAAATAAAGAAAGAGCACACGCTCCAGCCCCGGCTGCTCCGCACGGACGAAACGCGCATTGGAGAGATGCTTTCTGAGAAGCATGAGAAAGGCCGGAGCCTCCATGGGGCTTTCCTTGCGGCTTTCCGTGAGACAGAAGAAGGGGAGCGAAGCGCTTGCGGAAAGAAGGAGCCTGGCCTCGCCGTTTCTGGACTTGAAGGTCAGAAGAAGTTCATCATTCGAAGGCTCCTGGATCTTCACAAGACGCGTGTCAAGAAGAGCCGAATTCAATTCGGCCGTAAGCGCGTGTACAAGAATACCGTCGAAGGACATGAGAACGATGCTCCTAAATGTGTAACATATGTAAAATCAAATGCATAATTATAATACTACATAAGAGCCTGAGACGCAAATCAGTAAGTAATCCGAGCCATATCGACAGTCCCTTGACGATTCCCCCCTTCTCATCTATAATCGGAATGCTGTTTTAGAATGGCGAAAAGGAGCATTTCATGGGCAAGTATTTTGGAACCGATGGTTTCCGCGGCAGGGCGGGCGAAGTCCTGACGGCGGAGCATGCGTTCAAGACCGGGCGTTTCCTCGGCTGGTATTATAAGAACAAAGAGGGCAGAACTGCCCGTATCGTGATCGGCAAGGACACGCGCAGGTCCTCCTATATGTATGAAAATGCGCTGGCGGCGGGCATTACGTCTTCCGGCTCGGATGCGTATCTGCTGCATGTGACCACGACGCCTTGTGTGAGTTACATTACCCGCACGGAAGATTTCGACATGGGCATCATGATCTCCGCGTCCCACAATCCTTTCTTCGACAACGGCATCAAGCTTTTGAACCATGAAGGGGAGAAAATGGACGATGAGACGCAGGAGGCCTGCGAGCAGTACATCGACGGTCTGATTCCGGAGCTTCCCTACGCGACGGGCGACGACATCGGCAAGACCATCGATTTCTATTCCGGCCGGAACCGTTACATCGGCTATCTGACCGGCATCCCGATGTACAGTTTCGAGAAGACCAAGGTCGCCCTGGACTGCTCCAACGGCTCGGCCTGGATGATCGCACGCGCGGTGTTCGACGCGCTTGGCGCCAAGACCTACGTCATCAACGCCGAGCCCGACGGCACGAACATTAACCGGAACTGCGGATCCACGCATATCCAGGGGCTTTGCGAGTACGTCCGTGAAAATAAGGTGGACGTCGGCTTTGCCTTTGACGGCGACGCGGACCGCTGCCTTGCGGTGGACGAAAACGGCAAGGAGATCAACGGCGACAAGATCATGTACATCGCGGCGCTTTATATGAAGCGTCACAACATGCTGCCGGACAATACGGTCGTCACGACGGTCATGTCCAACTTCGGCCTTTATAAGGCGCTGGACGAGAACGGCATTCATTATGAGAAAACGAAGGTCGGCGACCGTTATGTCTACGAGTGCATGAAGGAGAAAGGCTACCTCCTCGGCGGCGAGCAGTCCGGCCACGTGATTTTCCGCAAATACGCCCATACCGGCGACGGCATGGTGACGGCGCTGATGCTTATGAACGTCATGATGGAGTCCCATCTGCCTCTTTCCAGACTTGCCCAGGGCTGCGAGATGTATCCGCAGGTTCTGAAAAATGTGGAAGTGGATGACAAGAAGATCACGCTGTCTTGCGAAGAAGTTCAGAAGTCCGTGAAAGAAGCGGAAGAAGCGCTTGGCGACCGCGGGCGCGTGCTGCTGAGGGCTTCCGGCACCGAGCCCGTGCTTCGTGTCATGGCGGAAGCTGAAACCGATGAAGAGGCCGAAGCCAGTGTGGACCACATCATCGAGGCCATGCGGACGTCCGGCCATTTAGAGAAGATCCGCTGATCCGTTTCATGGATGGAGCAAAGTTTCGCTGATCCGTTTTCGGATGGATCAAAGTGAGAAGACTGGGAGAGCAAAAGATGTATACGATCAATGATCTGTTCGACCTTTCGAAGACCTACCCTAAGGCCTCGGCATTTCTCGGCTCGCTGACCTATGCCTGGGAAGCGCTTCCGCACATCAAGGAGCTCATTCTCCGCATCGGAGAAGCCCTTCCGGAAGAGGAATTCGACCATCCCTCGGAGACGGTCTGGGTTGCAAAAGATGCCAAGGTCTACCCGACGGCCTATCTTGGCGATCACGTTATCATCGGCCATAACACCGAAGTGCGTCACTGCGCATTTGTCCGTGGCTCTGCGCTGGTCGGCTCCGGCTGTGTCGTCGGCAATTCCACGGAACTCAAGAACGTCATCCTGTTTGACGGCGTGCAGGTTCCGCATTACAACTATGTCGGCGACTCCATCCTTGGTTACAAGGCGCATATGGGCGCAGGCTCCATCACTTCCAACGTGAAGGCAGACCGGGCGGACATCGTGATCCACCAAGGCTCCGAAAGCATTCAGACGCCCCTCCACAAGATCGGCGCAATGCTCGGAGACTACGCGGAGATCGGCTGCAACGCCGTTCTGAATCCCGGAGCGGTCGTCGGACGCCACGCCAACGTCTATCCCACCAGTTCCGTTCGCGGAACCGTCCCCGAAAACTCCATCTTCAAAACCGGCGGGATCATCGTCCCGAAAGAATAAAAAGAGAAGGCGCTTCGCGAGAAGCGCCTTTATCATGAAGAATCCGCGCGACGTGAGTATCGCTGCGAAAGAATGAGAGAGAACGGGCGCCTCTTTGGTGAGAAGCGCCTGGTTTTTACAACAGGAAGGAGCGTATCTGGGATTCGACGTAGGAAATGCTGAGTCCGGTCCGGGAAGTTTCCATGCTGATGATCAGCTGGTCGCCCAGCAAGATCCCGTTCCGCTCATAACGGTTCAGCTTACGGACAGCATTATCCGCATAATCCGGAGAATCCATTAAGCCCAGATGCTCCCAGTAATACGTCTTTCTGGTGCGCTTATTCAACAGTGTGAAATCCGGGTAAACCGGACCGTCCGCCAGCCCGACCGGAGCCTCATATTCAAACGGAATATCGTACTGAAGGAAAGTTTCTGTCAGTATTTTCTCGCTTTTGGACCTTACCACGTCACCCCTGCTGGTCAGATACTCGTGAACGATGGGGATCGGATTTCCGGGAAGACTCTCGAATTGTTTCCGCCATTGTTCAATGAAAAGCTCATCAGGCAGGACGAGCGGCTCCACGATTTTCCGCCGCTCCTCGTGTAAATCCTCAAAGACCCGCGCCTTCGCATTGGGATCAAATCTCTTCAGGAAATCTTCGATCGCTTTCAGCTCACAAAGCGTCCGCTGAAGCAGTTTCTGATAATACCGCTTTTCCATGAGTCCCTTTGCAAGAGCGGAATCCTTGACGCCAAGATACAATCGGCGCCCCTCATTTACCAGGTAGTGCCGGTACTTGCCCTTCTCGATTGCAACCTCGATCCGTCCCTCTGGCCGCTCCCTGATCAACTGCGACAACCTCCCGATCAGCAGACGATCCTTATTTGCCAACTCCTTCAATCTTCCGATGACCTCATCCATGATCGATCCTTTCCCGGCAGGCCTCACCTTGCCTGGCATCTTGCCGTTTCATCATTCTACCCGCCTTCCCCCAAAAGCACCAGTAACAGACTGCACCGCTTTTTGTACGCATTTTTGAAAAAGAAGCTCAGTTTTCCGCATGGATACAAACTTTTCCAGACATCCACGGTCCAAAAATACTTTTTGATCTCTTCGAAACCCTAAAAAACCATGGGATTATTGATGATAGTATTCTCTATGGTGCAAAGCCCTGCCATCAACCATGGAAAAAGTGATTCTTGATATTCCCATGGCCTGAATCCTCGCTATCAACCATGGAAAAACTGATTCTCAATATTCCCATGGCCTGAATCCTCGCGATCAACCATGGGAAAGATAATAATGGATATTCCCATGGTGCAATCCCCTGAATCTAACCATGGAAAATAAGAAAACAAGCATTTCCATGGTCAGAATCATGGGTTACGACCATGGTAATAGTAGGAAATAAGAAATCACATGGCCTTGATCACTGAATTACACCAAGGAAAAACCATGAATGAGATTTTCCACGGTCTCAATCCGTTAAAACCACACAATAATCCCAAAATCACACGCTCCCAAGCCAAATTCCGCATCGAAATCCAGTTTAATTAAGAAAAATCAATGAAAAACCCTTGCATTTCCAAAACAGTTATGCTAAATAACTAGTGTTGTTTGTTGTGTTAGTGGAGCGGGCTCGAAAGTCCGCTCCACTCTTTTGAGGGAAATGCCATGTCACAGAAACACGAGATCTATGAAGAGAAGACGGCCGCGCTGGCGGAGCCGGTGCTTCGCGAGAACGGACTTACGCTGTACGACGTCGAGTACGTCCGGGAAGCGGGCAACGACATTCTGCGCCTGTATCTCGAAAAGGAGAGCGGTGTTACGATCGATGACTGCGTGACCGTTTCCAGGGCGCTTTCAGACCTTCTGGACGAAGCGGACTTCATTCCGGAAGCCTATACGCTGGAGGTGCAGAGCCTCGGCCTCGGAAGAGCCCTGAAGAAAGAGAAAGACTTCAGACGGAATCTTGGCCGGATCGTCGAGATCAGACTCTATAAGCCACTGGAGAAAGGTATCCGGGAGCTTACCGGCATCCTGAAAGATTTCGACCAGAAAACCGTCACCATCGAGACGGAAGAAGGCGAACCCCTTACCATTGAGAAGAAAAACCTGTCCCTGATCCGCGAGTACGTGGACTGGAACGCATAAAGAAGAGAATCCTGAACGGAGGAACAAAGGAAAATGAATAAGGAGTTTTTTGACGCGATCGATCTGCTGGTCAAGGAAAAGGGTATCCAGAGAGAGACCCTGATGGAAGGCATCAAAGCTGCGCTTCTGAAATCCTGTGAGCAGTTTTACGGTACATCCGAGAATATCGTGATCGAAGAGGACGAGGAGAACAGACAGTTCCGCATCTACCGCGAACTCGAGGTCGTGGACCATATCGAAGAAGGCATGGAGAAAATGCAGGTGCTTCCCGACAAGGCAGCGCTCCTGGATCCCTCCGCGCATGTCGGTTCCATTGTCCGTGAAGAACTGGATCCTCAGAACTTCTCCCGTATCGCGGCTCAGAACGGCAAGTCCATCATTCTCCAGAAGATCCGCGAAGAAGAACGCCAGACCGTCAGTGATTACTTTGAAAAGCACAAGGACAGCATCATGACCGGCATCGTTTCCAGAGTCATGCGGGACGGCATGGTCTCCGTGAACCTCGGAAAGGCCGACGCGGTCCTCACGAAAGAAGACATGATCCCCGGCGAGACTTTCGCACCTGGCGACCACATCAAGGTCTACGTCGTCGCGATGCGCGATCAGAACGGCCGCGGCCCGAGAGTACACATTTCCCGCACGAAGGCCGGTCTCGTGAAGAAGCTGTTCGAACAGGAAGTTACCGAGATCAAGGAAGGCATCGTCGAGATCAAGGCCATCACCCGCGAGGCCGGTTCCCGTACGAAGATCGCCGTCTACTCCAAGGACGAAAATGTGGATCCGATCGGCGCCTGCATCGGCGTGAACGGCACCCGCATCAACGCCATCGTGGATGAACTGGCCGGCGAGAAGATCGACATCATCAAATGGGATGAGACGCCGGAAATCTTCATTTCCAACGCACTGTCGCCCGCGAGCGTCTACGCGGTTGCGGTCGAGAATCCCGAAGAGCGCAAGGCCATCGTCGTCGTGTATGACAACCAGTTGTCTCTGGCCATCGGTATGAAAGGCCAGAACGCCAGACTGGCAGCCCATCTGACCGGCTATAAGATCGACATCAAGTCGCTCTCGCAGGCGGAAGAGGAAGGCCTGTTCGACGAAGGCGAAGAAGCCGACGAGGAAGGCGAAGACTACGAAGAAGGCGAAGAAGGCTATGAGGAAGGCTATGAAGAGGCTTCCGAGGACAGCCGGGACGGAGAGTAAGCGTATTGAAGGGTGATAATCTGGAACGTCTCTGCGTCGCCTGCAGAAAACTGGACAAAAAGGAGCATCTGATCCGCTTTGTCCGTCTGGAGGGGAAGGCAGTGCCGGATCCGACGGGGAAGATCCAGGCCCGCGGCGCATACGTGTGCCGGAAGAAAGAATGCCTTGATCTTCTGATGGAAAAGCATTTGCTCCGGAAAGCGCTCAAAACGCCGAATGACGAGGAAGCGCTCAGGGAGGCGATGGCTTTCATCGAAAAAGGGGCCTGGGAGGTTCGGCATGGATAAAGTATACGGACTCCTGTCCATTGCGGCCAAGGCCGGCCGGGCCGTCTCCGGATCGGAAACGGCGATGGAAGAGGTCAAGAAGAAACGTGCGCGGCTCGTGATCCTCACGGAAGACGCGTCACAGAACACCAGGAAACTGTTTCAGGACAAGGCATCTTACCGGGAGATTCCGGTCATGATCTATGGCAACGCGGAAGACCTGGGCCGCGCAATCGGGAAACCGCCGCGCGTCGTGGTCACTGTAACGGATGAAGGTTTATCGAAAAGCATATTGAAAGCGGCAAGGGAGAACGGAAAGCAAGATGGCGAAAATGAGAATTTATGAACTCGCGAAAGAATTGAACGTGGAAAACGCAGAACTCCTCGGTTTCCTCGGACTGGATGGCAAAACAGCCTCCAGCTCGCTGGAAGATGAGGAAGTGGCGCGTGCGCGTCAGCATTTCGCGCCGAAGAAGGAGTCCGCTCCGGCAAAATCCGAGGCCTCTCAGTCTTCCCGCTTCGCAGGGCAGAGCATTTTCAAGAGCCCGGCGAAAGCTCCCGAAGAAAAGGCCGCAGCTGCTTCGGCACACACAGAGGGCGCCGGAGCGCAGAATGCCGCCGCGAAGAAAACTGCAGCCGGAGCGAAGCTTGTGTCTGCGGGCGCGGCTTCTCAGAAGACCGGCGGAGCCAAGAAACCGATGTTCAAGATGATCGGACAGCAGAAGGCCGGCAGCGCCCCTTCGGCAGTTTCTTCCAGCGCTTACACGGATAAGAATGCGAAACGTCCGGTCCGTCCGGAAAGACCTGTTTCTGCCGGATCTTCCGAACCGCATCGCCCCATCAAGCCGAACGTGCAGACGACGGCGGAGCAGTACCAGCGTTTTGCGGGTTCTGAGATCCGTAAATTTGACGCGGAAAAGGCTGCGAAGGAAGAGGCAGAGCGTCTTCAGGCAGAACGCGCCGCGAAGGAAGCCGCGCTTCGTGCAGAACGCGAAGCACAGCTTCAGGCTCAGAAAGAAGCCGAAGAGCGCGCCGCCCGGGAAGCCGCCGAACGTGCGGCCGCAGAAAAAGCCGCGGCTGAGAAAGCTTTGGCCGAGCGTGCTGCGAAAGAAGCTGCCGAGCGTGCCGCGGCTGAAAAGGCTGCCGCCGAGCGTGCCGCAAAAGAAGCTGCGGAAGCGGCCGAACGTGCAGCGAAAGAACGCGCGGAAGCCTTAAGAGCAGCCGAAGAAGCCGCACAGGCAGAACGCGAAGCCCTCGAAAGAGCGGTCCGTGAAGCGGAAGAGGCCGCAAAGAAGGCCGCCGCCGAAAAGGCAGCCCTTGAGAAAGCCGCTGCTGAGAAAGCGGCTGCGGAAAAGGCTGCGAAGGCCGCTGCGGAGCGTGCCGCCAAGGAAAAGGCTGCTGCAGAACGCGCCGCACAGGAGAAAGCCGATAAGGAGCGTGCCCGTGCCGCACAGAATCAGAACCGGCAGGGCCAGCAGAACAACCAGGGCAAAAACCTGCAGAACAAAGACAACCGGAAGGGCGGCAAATTTGTCCGTCCCGACGGACAGAATGCCGGAAAGCCGCAGAACGAAGGCCAGAAGAAGACCTCTGACGGCGGATTCTGGAAGACCCCGTCCGGCGAGAAGACACCCGGCCCGGTCAAGAGAACACTGCATACACTGGATTCGCTGGAACCTGTGAAGAAGGTCGCGGTTCTCGGAAAAGTCGATCTGAACGCAGTCAAGAAACTGGAAGAAAAACCCCAGTCCAACGCCAAGAAAGGCATCTTCGCAAACCGTTCCGGCCGCGTATACTTCGTGGACAACAATCAGGGCGGTCAGGGAGCCGGAAAGCCGCAAGGCCAGAGGCCGGGTCAGCGTGACGGCGGATTCCGTCAGGGCGGCGGCGCAGGCACCTTCAACAAAGACGGCGACAGCCCCGCACCCGGCAGACGTCCTCAGGGCGCCGGCCAGAGACGTCCCGGCCAGGGCGCCCAGGCAGGAGCAGCTCAGGGAGCGGCTTTCGGAAAGCCCGATCAGAGAGGCCGCAAAGGCACGCCGAACAAGCGCGACAGCAGAGACAACTTTGACCGCGGCGGCAAGCGTGCGGAGAACTTCCACAACCTCGCAAAAGACCAGAACAAGAAGAATACGAGAGAAGTCGAAGTCGAAGAGCAGATCAAGCAGATCACGCTGCCGGATTCGATCACGGTCCGCGAACTGGCCGACAAGATGAAGATCAAGGCTACCGAGATCGTCAAGAAGCTCTTCCTGGCCGGCAAGATGATCAGCGTCAACGACGAGATCTCTTACGAGGAAGCGGAAAACATTGCGATCGAATACGACATTCTCTGCGAGCACGAGGAACAGGTCGACGTCATCGGCGAGCTTCTCAAGGAAGCCGACGAAGACGAAAAGAATCTTGAAAAGCGCCCGCCTGTCGTCTGTGTCATGGGTCACGTCGACCACGGTAAAACGTCCCTTCTGGACGCCATCCGCCACACGAACGTCATCAGCCGCGAAGCAGGCGGCATCACACAGCACATCGGCGCTTACATGGTCGAGATCAACGGCGAGAAGATCACTTTCCTCGACACGCCCGGTCACGAAGCCTTCACCGCCATGCG
>DBVJ01000032.1:4317-5654 GCA_002308115.1 Lachnospiraceae bacterium UBA1267 | reverse complement strand
GTGGAAGCCATCAACCATGCGAAGGCAGCCGACGTCGACATCATCGTCGCCGTCAACAAGATCGATAAGCCCGCGGCCAATGTGGACCGCGTGAAGCAGGAACTGTCCGAGTACGGTCTGATCCCCGAGGACTGGGGCGGATCCACGGTCTTCGTTCCGGTCTCCGCGAAGAAGAACGTGAACATCGACCAGCTTCTGGAAATGATCCTTCTGGTCACCGAAGTGAAGGAACTTAAGGCCAACCCGAACCGTGAAATGCGCGGTCTCGTCATCGAAGCGAAGCTTGATAAGGGCCGCGGCCCGGTGGCGACCGTTCTGGTACAGAAGGGCACGCTGAAACAGGGCGACTTCATTTCCGCAGGTTCGTATTACGGCCGTGTGCGCGCCATGCTCGACGCGGACGGCAATGAAGTGAAAAAGGCGACGCCTTCCACGCCTGTGGAGGTCCTGGGTCTGAACGGCGTTCCGATGGCAGGCGAAGTGACGGTCGGCCACAAGAACGAGAAGGAAGCCCGCAGCTTTGCGGAGACCTTCATCGCGGAAGAGCGCAAGAAGATGCTGGCCGAGACCAAGCACAAACTCACCATGGACTCCCTGTTCGAGCAGATCAGAGAAGGCGAACTCAAGGAGCTTCCGCTGGTCGTCAAGGCCGACGTGCAGGGCTCTGTCGAAGCGATCTGCTCCTCTCTGGAGAAGCTTTCGAACGACGAAGTCACGGTCCGCGTCATTCATGCGGGCGTCGGCGCGATCACCGAGTCCGACGTCACGCTGGCTGCGGCATCCAATGCCATTGTCATCGGCTTCAACACGAAGCCTGATCAGCAGGGCAGAATGATCGCCGAGCAGGAAAAGGTGGACGTGAGACTGTACAAGGTCATCTACCAGGCCATCGACGACGTGCAGGCGGCGCTTCAGGGCATGCTTGCCCCGGTCTACGAAGAAAAGGTGCTCGGCCACGCCGAAGTGCGCATGATCTTCAAGGCCTCCGGCATCGGCTCCATCGCCGGTTCCTACGTGCTGGACGGCACGATCGAGCGCGGCGCCAAAGCCCGCGTCACCAGAGGCAAGGATCAGATCTACGAAGGCGCGATCGCTTCGCTGAAGCGCTTCAAGGACGACGCAAAGGAAGTCCGCGAAGGCTTCGAATGCGGTATCGTGTTCGAGAAGTTCAACGACCTTCAGGAAGGCGACATCGTGGAAGCCTACAAGATGGTCCGCGTGGAGCAGAAGTAACAGGCTTCGGAGAATGAGATGAAAAAAGGCAGTTTAAAGAATACCAGGATCAATTCCGAAGTCACGAAAGCCCTCGCGACCGTCATTTCCCTCGAAGTGAAGGA
>DBVJ01000032.1:0-4218 GCA_002308115.1 Lachnospiraceae bacterium UBA1267 | reverse complement strand
AATGATCTCAAAAAGACCATGGAAGGTCTGGAAAAGGCGAAGCCTTTCCTTCGGAAACGGCTGGCTGAGATCGTGAACCTTCGCAACACGCCGGAGATCAAGCTGATCGCGGACCGCGACATCGCGTACGGCATGCACATGTCGGAACTCATCGAAGCCGTCTCCGCGCACGACCGGGAAGTCGAGGCCATGCGGGACGAGCTCGAAGAGCAAGAGGCTTTGAAAGACGAGGAAACAGAGGACTGAGAAGCCCGTATGAACGGCATCATCATTCTGAATAAACCGGCAGGTTTCACTTCGCTGGACGCCGTCGCCAAACTGCGCGGCATCCTCAAGGAACGCCGGATCGGTCACGCCGGTACCCTGGATCCCCAGGCGACCGGCGTGCTCGTCGTCCTCGTTGGAAATGCGGCCCGATGCTCAGGCATACTTCCGAATGACGACAAGGTCTATGAGGCGGAATGTGTCTTTGGAATCGAAACCGACACGGAAGATATCTGGGGCAAGGTCCTCAAAGAAGAAAGCGTGAAGGCTTCCGCGGAAGAGATCAAAAGCGCCATCGAAAGCTTCACCGGCACGTACCTTCAGACACCGCCCATGTATTCCGCAAAGAAGGTCCAGGGCAGGAAACTCTATGAACTTGCAAGGCAAGGCATTGAGGTCGAGCGGAAAGCCTGCGCGGTCACGATCCATGAGATCACGGATGTTCACGTGTCAGAAGAAGAGGGAGTCAGGGCTTCCTTTACGGTCCATGTGTCCTCGGGAACCTACATCCGCTCCCTGATCCGTGACATCGCGGCCTCGATCGGCGAGAAAGCGGTCATGACAGCGTTAAAAAGGACCCTCCAGGGCATTTTCCCTCTTTCGGCGGCTCATTCCTTCTCTGAGATCGAAGAGGCCGTTAAGGCCGGAAATCTGAGCGATATCCTCATCCCGACAGAGCGGGTATTCGAAACTTATCCCTGCGCCACAGTGCTTCCGGATTATGAAGCACGCTTTCTAAACGGCAACAAGCTTTTGCCTGAGATGGTCGCTTCCGGAACTTCCGGCCTTATGGAAGACGGCGCGCGCTTCCGGATCCATCTGACAGATGGTTCCTTCAAGGCAGTATACGAAGTGAAAGAAGGGGTGCTGACCCCTTATAAAATGTTCTTATGATCATTCACGACGGTCTTTCGGACTTCACAATCGCATCTGACACCGCCATTTCCGTCGGAAAATTCGACGGTCTTCATCTCGGACACCGTGAGATCATTGAAGAAATGGTCCGCGCGGCGCATGAAGAAGGTCTCGTTTCGGCGGTATTGGCCATTTATACACCGGGCATGCCCCGTATTCTCACCCGTGAGGAAATGGCCGGGATCCTGAAAGAGACGGGCGTGGACATTTTCCTCACCGTTCCCTTCACGGAGGCCTTTCGGAATACAGAGGCAGAGGCTTTCCTTCAAAGGAATCTTCTGGACACGCTTCACATGAAAGCCGGTTTCTCCGGACGTGATTTCCGCTTCGGGAAGGGCGGCCGCGGAGATGTCTCTTATCTAATGGAAATGGCCGGAGAGAAAGGCTATCGATTCACGGTGCTCAAGGACTACTGCCTCTTAGGGCAGACCGTCCGAAGCAGTCTCATCCGGGAGCAGCTTTCGATGATGGACGTGGAACGCGCGAACGCGATGCTCGGGCGTCCCTATTCGGTCTCCGGCACGGTCACGCACGGAAAGCGTCTTGGCTCCGCGATCGGTTATCCGACAGTCAACATCATCCCGGGGAAAGACAAGTTCCTGCCCGGTTTCGGCGTTTACGCGGCAGAACTGAACGTCCTTGATGAAGAGGGGCGTCCTGAAAATGACAGCCCGTACCGGGGTATTCTGGATCTGGGCGTGAAACCGACCGTCCAGGGCAACGGGGAAGCTGCCTTAGAGGTCCATCTGTTTGACTTTGACGAGGATCTTTACGGCAGGCGTGTTCGGGTCTCCTTCCTCGGCGCAGTCCGCGAGGAAAAGCGTTTTTCTTCTCTGGATGCGCTCCGAAAACAGATCGCGAAAGACGTGAAAAACGTTCAAACAATGTTCAAAGATTAACGGTTGACAGAACAGAAAGCATTATATAGAATTTCAGAGTTGTAAGGACGCCGCATCTAAGCGTCCGGTGAAAACTCACTTGATGAACATCAATGATATGGAGGTTCGGACATGCTGGAGAAGATCAGAGAGATCCTGGAAGAAGAACTGAACATCGATCCTGAAGACGTCAACGAAGACTCGGATTTTCGTGATGATCTGGGTATTGATTCCCTCGATCTGTTTGAACTGGTCATGAATCTGGAGAACGAATACGGCGTCGAATTCCCGGCGGAAGAGCTGGAATCCCTTCGGACTGTCGGCGACGTCATCGACTTTCTCGAGAAGAACAACGTCGGTATGTGAATCAGTCCTGAAAATGATTGAAAAGCTTTTTCAACCATTTCTTGACAATCGTCTGACGGTTTGATATATTTGACGATGCGCTTGATCCTTACGGGGTGTGGCTCAGCTTGGTAGAGCACCTGGTTTGGGACCAGGGGGTCGCAGGTTCAAATCCTGTCACCCCGATCGCGCATCGCTACGCGGGTGTAGTTCAATGGTAGAATGACAGCCTTCCAAGCTGTATACGTGGGTTCGATTCCCATCACCCGCTCTTATAGATTCAGTAGCAGAGCACTTGTTGCTCTCTTTTTTTACCGTAATTCTAAATGCAAATGATTTGCATTTGCAACAAGCTAAACTGATAATTTTTCTCTGAGGCTTAATAAGGAGGTTTTTTATATGGATATGATCTTTGATATTGTTCTAGATGCAGTCATCGACTCGTTGAAGATACTGCCCTTTTTGTTCCTGACCTATCTTGCCATGGAATACCTTGAGCACAGGACAAAAGAGTTTACGGAAAATCTGGTTCAAAAGACCGTGCATTTCGGCCCTCTCCTTGGCGGACTTATAGGCGTTGTTCCCCAGTGCGGATTTTCTGCGGCTTCTTCCAATCTCTACACAGGGAGAGTCATCACTCTCGGAACCCTCATCGCCATTTACCTGTCAACTTCGGACGAGATGCTGCCTCTTTTCATCTCCGCTCAGGTTCCCGCAGGCGTGATGATAAAGGTTCTTGCCATCAAGGCGGTTATCGGTATCGTTGCTGGATTTATCATTGATTTCGTGGTTCACGCTTATCACAGAGCACGCAAAAGAGCTGACAACGACCCTGTGAGGATCGATGCCCTCTGCGAAAAAGAGCACTGCCACTGCGANNCGACGACGATGAACACGAAGGTTTCCTTGGAATCGTAAAGTCAGCATTTGTACACACCCTGCACATCTTCCTTTTCGTGCTTGTGTTATCCCTTATCCTTGGCGGAGTTATTGAAGTCATAGGTCATGAGACTCTGGCTTCCCTTCTTAAATCAAGCCCTGTTGTAAGCCACGTTTTGGCAGGTATCATCGGCCTTATTCCCAACTGTGCTCCTTCCGTTATCATCACTGAGCTGTACCTTGACGGTATGATCACACTTGGAACCATGATGTCAGGGCTTTTGGTTGGTGCAGGTATCGGCCTTTTGGTTCTCTTTAGAGTCAATCCCGAAAAGGGCGAAAACATCAACATTGCGCTTCTTCTTTTTGTGATCGGCACTGTCTGCGGTCTTGTGATCGACCTTGCAGGCATCACCATCTGATGGGAGGTGTGATATGAGCTGCAAGATTCATGCAGGATCCTATGATGATCTGATCGAAAAAAACTGGCCCGCAGGCGTTAAAAAAACCCGCCAAAGAGCGGATATCTTCAAGGTTTTGTATGCAGCGGACCTTCCCATGTCAGCTGCTGAGATATACTCTGCGCTCAACAAAGGCGGAAATGAAACCTACGCATTTTCTACTGTCTACAGAAATCTCCTTGCCTTTGAAAAAGCAGGTGTAGTCTCCAAGACAGTCCTTGTAACCGAGGACAATGCGGTATATGAATTAAAACAGAACGCCCACAGACACTATGCGGTATGCATTGTCTGCCACACCAAATTTCCCATACAGGCCTGCCCCGTAAATGAAATAACAAAAGACCTTGAAAAAGATCTTCCGGATTTTAAGGTAACAGGCCATCAGCTTGAGATCTACGGTTACTGTCCAGACTGCGCAGATATTTCAGCAGAGCCCGTTCCGGTCTCTTTGTCATAAGTCAGTACGACTGCCGCAC
>DBVJ01000144.1:5205-6278 GCA_002308115.1 Lachnospiraceae bacterium UBA1267 | reverse complement strand
GTCATCTCAGCCAGGTTCGCGCCCTTTCCGCCCAGAAGTTCACGCATGGATGCGTTGCCTTCGGTGAACAGATAAGTCCATTTTCTACTTGCCATAATTCCTCCTAAGTTCGGGTTTTTCCCTTAATTCACAAAACAGCCAAAGAAGGCAGCTCTCCTGCTGTCTCCCGGCCGGTGATTATCTGCGTTTTTCAACGCACAAGAAATATAACAAAATGCACACCAAATGTAAAGAATTATTTAGGAAAACAGAAAGAAAAAGACCGGATCCTTGCGACTCCGGCCCTTCTTTATTCATAGTCTGAACAGTTTGTTTCCGGAGTACTTCGGTTCGCAGGTGAAATTGATGCCGAGTTTCCGGAGGGTGGACATTTCCATCGCTGTCGGGATGACCGTGAGATGCATCTCGCAGTTCCGAAGTTTTGGGAGCTGCCTTAAGGCCTGATCCGCCAGTTCATCGTCGGACGCGTTCAGCGCGATCGTGATCAGTGCTTCGTCGATATGCAGTCTCGGATTCCTGCCGCCCAGATATGTGGTCTTCAAATGCTGGACCGGACCCATCAGGTATTTCGGGATCAAAATGTGGTCGTCCGAGATGCCGGCGAGGCATTTGATCGCGTTGACGACGGCGGCCGAGGCGCAGCCGAAGACTTCTTTGGTCTTGCCTAAAATGATCCGCCCGTCATGGAGCTCGATCGCCGCGCAAGGCGCGCCGAAACTCTTCTCCAGATCCACCGCAGGCTTCACCACATGGCGGTACTCCGGCGTGATGGAAAGCTGGTCCATCAGGCCTTCGATGATCTCCACTTCCTTCGCATGGCTGTGCTTGTCCACGACCTGCTCGGTCAGCGTCCTGTAGTAGCGCCGCACGATCTCCTGCTTCGCAGCCTCCCGGCAGACTTCGTCGTCCGAAATGCAGAAGCCCACCATGTTGACGCCCATGTCTGTCGGCGACTTATAGGGGCAGGTGCCCTGGATCTCGCGGAAAATGGCGCTGAGGATCGGGAACGATTCGACGTCTCTGTTGTAGTTGATCGCGACCTTTCCATAAGCTTCCAGATGGAAGGGGTCGAT
>DBVJ01000144.1:2100-5175 GCA_002308115.1 Lachnospiraceae bacterium UBA1267 | reverse complement strand
TCATAAGCCAGATTGACCGGATGCTTCAGGGGGAGATTCCAGACCGGGAAAGTCTCGAATTTGGCGTATCCGGCCAGAACGCCGTGCTTCTTCTCATGATAGAGCTGGGAAAGGCAGGTGGCGAGCTTGCCGCTTCCGGGTCCCGGCGCGGTGACGATCACCAAAGGTCTCGTGGTCTTGATGTAATCATTCTTCCCGAAGCCTTCATCGGAAACGATAAGCGGAACGTTGTTCGGATAGCCGTTGATGAAATAATGACGGTAAACAGGGATGTTGTGGCTCTTGAGGACCACGGAGAGCATTTCTGCCGCCTTCATGTAGCCGGAGTTGCGGGTGATGACGACGGATCCGACGTACAGGCCGACGGAACGGAACATGTCGATGAGGCGAAGCACTTCCTGGTCATAGGTGATGCCGGAATCGCCGCGGCGTTTCGAAGTCTCTAAGGCGTCTGCGGAAACCGCGATCACGATCTCGGCCTGATCCTTAAGCTCCAGAAGCATCCGAAGCTTTGAATCCGGCATAAAGCCCGGAAGCACGCGGGACGCATGGGTATCGTCGAATAGCTTCCCGCCGAATTCCACATACAGTTTGCCGCCAAATTCACCGATGCGTTCCTTGATGTGCTCGGACTGCATCTTGATGTATTTCTCGTTGTCAAATCCGATCTTCATAGCTGTCTCTCCCATAGAAGTCCTGACGGAAAACGAGTTCTTGGAGCCTGTTTTCTTTCACAAAAACATCCAGAAAAGTTTAGCATATCAAAAGAGCCGCCGCAATAAAAAAGTGATGTTTTTTCATCACTTCCCGGCCTCGACATTTTCTGCTTGTTGTGGTAATATATGCACGATGATCATGATTTGGCGAAAGCCTCAGGGGAGGAAACATGGAACCCGAAAAGAACAATGAAACAACTGCTTCCGCAGGAAGAATCACCAAAGAAACTCTTCTTTATGACCTTCTTCAGAAAGATCCGGATACCGCCGAGATCCTGATGGGCGCAGGCATGGGCTGCATCTACTGCCCGGCCTCTCTTTACGAGACCATCGAACAGGCCTGCCAGGTCCACGGCATCGATGCGGATGACCTGGTTGAGGAGATCAACACCTTTTTGGAAAGTCAGGCCTGATCGCCTCGGCGATCCGCTTATACGAAGAAAGCCCCGGCACAAAGCCGGGGCTTTCTCATTCATCGGGCTTACTCCATAAGCCTTCTTGCTTTACTGCAGGTAAAATAGAAGATCTGATGGTCTTCCGCCGCACGTTTCACGATCTCAAGCGCGCGGGCGGCATGCGCGTCGTCCAGATTCACAAAAGGATCGTCCAGGATGACCGGTGGCTTTTCCTCCTGATACATGGAATCGATCAATGCAAGTCTCATGCAGAAATAGGTCAGGTCTCTGTATCCGTGACTGTAGGAACGGATCTTCCGTAGCTCGTTGTGGTCTTCCACCAAAACTTCCCCGTCGGGGCCGATGCGGAAATCCTCCTCGCCGTCCGAAAGGATCATTCCGAGATAGTTCCTGAAGCGTTCGGTCACCGGACTTGCATACTTGCGGGACAGAGCCAGTTTCGCAGTCTTGAGCCCCTCCTGAGCTTTCACAAGCAGATCGTATCGGCGGGTATCTTCCTGAAGCTTCGTGCTCAGATCCATAAGTGCCTCTTCATTTTCCCGAAGCTCGTCCAATACCCGTTCCGCCTGATCCGCATCCCTGGAATACGCCATCGCAGACTCCATTGTCTCCTGGATCTTCCTCTGGATCTCCTTCCCTCGCTCCTGAAGCTCCGGAAGCGTCTCCGCGCCTTCGGGGACTTCAAGCCTCAGGATCCGCTCCATGTCATGCTGTGCTTCAAAGGTCTTCCTGGCCTTCTTGGCGCCCGCGAGTTCCCGCTCTGCGTTCCGGTAAGCGTCAAGCCAGTCTTCGATCTGCTCGAGCTGTGTATGCAGGTCCTTCTCAGGTGTCATGCCAAGTGAAACGACAAAGCGCCGGACGGCATAGGTGGCAGTATCATACTTCTCCTTCGCTGATGCGCCTCTCGTCTGTTTTTCCAGGATACGGTCCTGTTCGTCCTTCAGCTTTTCCAGTGCGGAAAGCTTCTCCGCCACACGCTTTTCATCATAGGCCACACCGAAACGGGCTAGGTACTTGCGGATCTTCTCCTCTTCTTCCGAAGCCTTCCTGTCCACGTCCTCGATCTTCTCCTGGAGCGCGCGGATCTCGCTCTCCTCGGCTTCTTCCCTGCGGATTTCATCCGCCTCTTCCTGATCTATATCCGGCGAAAGGTCCTCTTCTTTCTTTCTGAACGCGATCACCAGAATGAGACCCGCAAGGAGAATCAGCCCTCCGGCGATCAGGAAGACAAGCGGGAGAAGTTCGTCATAGGAAAACGAGATATGTCCGTCCGATCTGGAAATGCCCATTCCGAACAGCATCGACAAAAGCGCGAGAAGCGCGCCGATCACGATCGCCGTGATGCCGAGCGCGCGGAAATGCTTTCGCCGCTCCGAACGGCTGGCCGCTTCCCTCGTTTCTTCCCGGCTCTCTTCTGCCCGTCTCCGGGCTTCTTCGGCTTCTTTCTGCTTTCTCTCCGCGGCTTTCAGACGCAGCTCTGAGATTTCATTTTTATAGAGCGCTTTCTCGCCCGAAAGCGACTGCATCCGTTCGACGCAATCGAACATTTCCGTGGTCTCACCGGGCAGGATCGCGGACTCTGAAAAGAGCCTTTCTGCTTTGAGAAGCGTGTCTTTCTCTTCATCGGACAGGGCTGCATCCCGGATGGTCTGCTCCTGTTTCTCCGCATTCCGGTTCGCGCCTTGTGCGTCGAGGAGTTCCTTTTCCGCCGGTATGCCCTGTGGAAAATGTGATTTCGCGCGGATAAACTCATTGTTTCTCTGAAGGTCCTCTGCCAGGATCCCTTCATAGACTTTACGGTCCGCCAGCGCCTCATTGTACGCCACATGCTTCGCGATCCGCGCGTCGATCGCGCGCTTCTCTTCCCGAAGCGTCTCCGCCTCGCGGTCCAGTTCGCGGATCCTTGCGTTCAGCCGTGTGAGATTGTCCTCTGCCTGTGTCTT
>DBVJ01000144.1:1586-2065 GCA_002308115.1 Lachnospiraceae bacterium UBA1267 | reverse complement strand
CTCTGCGGATTCAGCGCGTCCGTCAGACGCTTGAGTCTCCCCATCGCGTCTTCATAGCGGTTCATGTCCATCATATCGTCCAGAAGGCTTCCCAGACGCGCGGATACGTCGTCAGGCACCGAGGCGCGAAGCTCATTGTCCCGGATGAAAATGGTCCGCAAGAACGATTCTCCGTCGATGCCGAAGAACTCCTGACCCGGGAACTTGCCGAAGCGTTCGGTCTTCCTTCCGTCCCGGTCCAGAATGTCCAGGCGGTCGCGGACCGGACTGTCGGCAAATTCGCGGATGATCGTCCATGTGCCTTCCTGATCTTCGAATACCAGGTTCCCGCCGTATTTGCCGCCCTGCCACGGACGGTAACGCTCGCGCAAAGAATCACCGGGAAGCTTCCGGTTCTTCTCATCCGGAAAACTGAAGAACATAACGGCAAGGAAGGTCGCAAGCGTGGTCTTTCCGAATCCGTTCTCCTCCTGCCAGGC
>DBVJ01000144.1:0-1551 GCA_002308115.1 Lachnospiraceae bacterium UBA1267 | reverse complement strand
ATTTTCAGGATCTTCATTGGATCTCCTCCCCTCTGAGCGCCTGGATGCCATAGCGGATCACCGAGCGCTTCTCTTCTTCGGAAAGCGAAGCCATATCGCGAACAGTCCGGATGAATTCTCCCTTCAGCGATTCGTCTTTCTCATAGGAATCGTAATCGATGGAGATTTTCGTCCCGTCCTTCACGCGGGAGAAGAAGAACCGGCCCTGAAGCGCGGCGTCGATCTGAAGCGGATCGAATTCGTCCTCCGCGTTCCGGCTGCCTGTCAGAACAACTTCGACCATGGCGGATTCCGGAATCCGAAGCCGGGAGACCTCCGCTTCGGTCCGCCGGATGATCTCCGCGGTGTTCTCCGCGTCCGTCACGTCAATTTCCAGCCTGTACAGCGTTCTCTTCGCAAAGGGGACAAAGCTCCTTCGGATCTCGCGGCTCCCTTCCTCTGTCTCCAGAAGCATAAAGCCCTTCTCTCCGGCCTCGTCAAAACCGCGGCCCTCCAGGCAGCCCGGATAGACGTAAACGCCCCGGCTGTCCAGCGGCGTTTCACGATGGCTGTGAATATGCCCCAGGGCAAGATAGTCGATGTTCCGGTAACGAAGTTCGCGGATCTGGATGATATCCGAATCATTTTTCCCGCCGGAAGCCGCCTCCTGTCCGTGCATCATGACAATGTTCAGACGGTCCGGATCCAGAGAGAGCGTGGTGTAAAGCTCCGGATGCGCATCGGAATACTCGGCGCCGGCGATGACGACACGCGGATCCTCTTTCGCTTCATATTTCACCCAGGAGGGTCCGAAGAGTTTCAGGTTTTCAGGGACCCCGCCTTCGAGCGAATCGATGAAGAGGTCTTCATCATGGTTTCCCCTGAGATAATAAAAATCGATATCCGGATGTTCCTGAATGGCTGAGAGCACCATGGTGCGGGAGCCCTTCCTGACCGTCTTCGTATCAAAGAGGTCTCCCGAGATCAGGATGGCGGACACGCCGTTCTCCTCCGCCCACGAGACCATGCGGCGGAAGGTTTCCAGGATCTCCGCGCGGCGTAAGCGCGCGCGTTCTTTGTCAAGATGGGCAGAGAGCTCCGAATCCAGATGGAGATCTGCCGTGTGGATGAGTTTCATGTTGTTCCTCCGGTCGCTGCCCTATGCGAGTCAATTACTCGGGGCAGCAGGCTTAACCACTTTCGAACCGCTTGCAAGAAGAGGCTGAGTTCATTATAATGAGATTAATAGGTCAGAAAAGGACCGTAACGGTTTTCTGACAGACAGTATAGCACATTTTTGCCGGATAGTTTTCCACAGAAATGCGCTTCTCTGTAAAAAAATGAAGAGAAAGAGGTTTTCTGTTCTATGAAGCTGAAACTCAACTACAAGCGGACCTTCCTCATCGGATTCGCCTTCTTCGGCATCCTTCTTCTGTGGCAGGTCTACGATTCCTGGTGCCCGACGCTTCTGACCGACATTTTCGCGGAATGGAAGTTCGGCATGAACTCTCAGGAGCTCAAGGAAAGCGGCCAGACGGCGGATATTCTGAACGTGCAGTGGCTGGTCGGTAT
>DBVJ01000018.1 GCA_002308115.1 Lachnospiraceae bacterium UBA1267 | reverse complement strand
CTTCAGAAGGGACGCAGAGGATACCGCGCGCTCTGGCAGCATATCATCAACGTCAGTGTGGCGGACCTCAAGAAAAACTACGACAATCTGGACGTTCATTTTGAACTTTGGAAGAAGGAATCCGACGCGGAACCCTTTATTCCGGAACTGCTTCAGACGCTTCGGGAGAAAGGCCTTGCCCGGTACTCGGAAGGCGCGCTGGTCGTGGATGTTCAGGAAGAGACGGATAAAGTACAGGTTCCGCCCTGTATCGTTCAGAAATCGGACGGCGGTTCCTTATATGCCACGACGGACCTTGCGACGGTCATCATGCGTATGAAGGAGATCAGCCCGGATGATATCATTTACTTCGCGGACAAGCGGCAGGAGCTTCATTATACGCAGTTCTTCCGCGTGTCCAGAAAGGCGGAGCTTGTAAAGCCTGAGACCGGTCTGACCTTCATCGGCTTCGGAACGATCAACGGGACCGACGGCAAGGCGCTGAAGACCCGCGAAGGCGGCGTCGTCAGGCTGGAGACCCTGATCGCGGACGTTCACGAAAAGGTCCGAGAGAAAATGCGCCTCCGCTACGGCGATGAGGAACTGGATCCGGAAACCGTGCACCGTATCGCACTTTCCGCCCTGAAATACGGTGATCTCATGAACCAGGCCGGCAAGAATTACATCATGGATTTCGACCGCTTCACTTCATTCGAAGGGAACACCGGACCTTACATCCTGTATACCACGGTGCGGATCCGCTCGATCCTTCGGAAGGCAGATGCCCAAGAAGGACAGCTGGACAGCGAAGCTTTGAAAGCACTGTGCGTGGATACGGCTTCTCTCAAGACGCTCTTAAAAACCGCCGCACAATGGCCGGCGATGATGGAAGGCGCCGCCAAGGAGCTTGCGCCGCACAAGATCTGCGCTTTCCTGCATGATCTTTCCGACGCTTTCAATTCCTTCTATCATGAGACGTCGATTCTTTATGAAGAGGACGAGAAGCAGAAGAGCGCTTACATCGAACTTCTGAAGTTCATTCTGAAACTGCTCACAACAGGNNTTTGACGCCCCGGAGAAAATGTGACCGCCTGAGGAGACATTTCTCAAAGAGAAGAGCCCGCGTCAAGCGGGCTCTATTTATGCGTTCTGATTCGTATCCGTGGCAGCTGCGTAATCCAGACCGGACGGGGGTATCGCAAAGGCGTAGTGGTCTTTCGTTTCCCCCTCCTTACGAGGCGTTTTCCTGAAAGCCCACAAAACGGTTTTCTAGGAGAGCCCTTTGATCTGCCTGACACCTCTCCGGATCGCCAGCACGGAAAGAACCAGAATGAAGAGCCAGACCGCACCACTGGTTATTGCCGTAAGAGGCAGCATTTTCGACAGACCGCGTTCATCTGAAATGACCATGATCAAGGTATTCTGAAGCGTCAGTATCGCTACAAGCGCGTCGATGAAATTGATCGTGCGAAGAAGCCGTACCAGACAGTTCGAGGAAAGCTTCCGCTTCTTCAGATGGATGGAGGCCATGACGATACGGAATGTCGTATAGGCGGCCATGGAAATAGCCGGAACCAGTGTAAGGCTTACAGGCTTCATTTGACGGACCATCAAGGCGACCGGTACGATCAATGCGACGTTCAGAAGCAGGAGCAAGATGGAAACAAAAATATAATATTCGGTTTTAAAACGGTTCAGAAGCCGGTTGTCTTTTTTATACGCGGAACAGCAAAGAACCGAAGAAAGAAAAACACTTCAATCGGGCAACCAAAACGAACATGCGGTAGTATAATTGTTACATATGGTTGGTAGACAATACATATCGCAGAGGAGTATATATGTTATGATCACTTGCTTATGTGGGAAATGTATGGCAAGTGTCCGGGAGGAAAAAACATGACAGAACGCTCCTTTGAAATGATCAAAACAACAAAGCTTACCAAAAAATACGGCACAAAGACAGCCGTGGACGGTCTCGGCCTTTGTGTCTATGAGGGTGAACTTTTTTCACTTCTTGGTGTAAACGGCGCCGGGAAAACGACCACGATCCGTATGCTCAGCTGCCTCTCGAAACCGACCTCGGGTGAGGCTTTTGTCGGCGGATACAGCGTGAAGGAAGCGCCGCAGGAAGTCAAAAAGATCATCGGCATTTCGACGCAGGATACTGCGGTGGCGGAAAGGCTCACGGTCCGTGAAAATCTCCGCTTTATGGCTTCGCTTCATTATACGGATAAGGCAAAGATCGAAGAGCGGACCGATGAAATGATCCAGGTGTTTCGTTTTCAGGAAGTCGAGAATCAGCTGGCAAAGACGCTGTCCGGCGGATGGCAGAGGAAGCTGTCGATCGCGATGGCTTTGATCGGTGACCCCAAGGTGCTCTTTCTCGACGAACCCACGCTGGGGCTGGACGTTCTGGCCAGAAGAGAACTCTGGAAAATGATCGAACGGATCAAGGAACACCGCACGATCATCCTGACGACGCATTATATGGAAGAAGCGGAGGCGCTTTCCGACCGGATCGCGATCCTTCAGAACGGCCGGCTCAAAGCCCTGGGCACGCTTCAGGAGATCGAAGAGAAGGCCGGTGTGAAGGGCCTTGAGAATGCGTTTGTCGCAATCGCGGGAAAGGAGGAGAGTTTATGAAAAGGGCACTGGCTTTTGCCGGAAGGAATCAGAAGGAGATCCTGAGAGATCCCTTAAGCTACCTGTTTTGTCTGGCTTTCCCGCTCGTCATGCTTGTCGTGATGACGGTTGTGAATGAGAGCATCCCCAAAGAATCCGGCATGACCGTGTTCCGGATCGAAAAGCTTGCGCCGGGCATTGCGGTGTTCGGGCAGACCTTCCTGATGTTGTTTGCCTGCCTTTCCGTCTCGCGGGACCGCGCAGGTTCTTTCCTGGTGCGGCTCTATGCGACGCCGGCCCGGTCCGGAGATTTTATTCTGGGCTATCAGATCCCCATGCTGGTACTGGGCGCGGCTCAGACTGCGGTGCTGTACGCGGCGTCTTATGTGGTTTCCCTGATCGTAAAGACCCCGCTGAAACCGTTGGGGCTTTTCTGGTCTTTCCTTTCGCTTCAGTTGTCCGGTATACTGTTCATCAGTTTCGGACTGATTTTCGGAACGCTGTTCTCTGAAAAGGCTGCGCCGGGGCTTTGCTCCATCATCATTTCCCTGAGCTCCTTCCTTGGGTGCATCTGGTTTGACGCGGAAAGTCTGGGCGGGATCATGCTCAAGATCTGCAAGGCGCTGCCCTTCTTTTACTGCACGAAGATCGGCCGCAGCGCACTAGCTTTAAGCTTTACAAAGGAGGCGTTCTGGCTTCCGCTTCTCATCGTGGCTTCCTGCGCGTTGGTCTTTGACCTGGCCGCGGTCCTGATATTCCGTTCCCGCATGCGGGCGGATCTCGCATAAGGAGGATTTATGTTTGGCGAAAACCTGGCAGCGTTACGGAAAATGCGTCAGATGACGCAGGACGAACTGGCAGAGCGCGTCGGCGTCAGCCGTCAGGCGGTCGGAAAATGGGAAGCCGGCGAAACAGAGCCTGCACTCGGCATTGCCCAAAAGGTGGCGGAAGTCTTTGGCGTTTCGCTGGACGAGATGACCGATCATAAGCCGGAACTTGTTCCGGGTGCAGGACTTCCACCTAAGGGAAAGCATTTGTTTGGTGTCGTGACGGTGGGAGAGAAGGGGCAGATCATTATCCCGGCGAAGGCCCGGAAGATCTTCGGACTGTCCGCGGGCGATCAGCTGATCGTTCTCGGAGACGAGAACCAGGGACTCGCGCTCGTTCCCCCGAAACTATTCATCTGATTCGTTCATTTTGTGGAAAACTTTTTGTCACCAAAAGAGTACAAATGGTGTCTATAGAAGTGAAGGGCATTTCTGAAGAAAGGAGGGCATACCGTGAAGAAAGCAATGCTATTCATACTGATCTGTGCATTCGTGCTGTCTTCCTGCCGGTTCAGCCCGAAGGAGGAAACACCCGCCGCTTCTTCTCCCCAGGATATGGAAGAGACCTCGAAGAGAACGACAGAGCAGCCGACGGAAACATCGTCTGAGACTGCAACGGAAGCAGAGACAGAGGCTCCGACGCCCCCGCAGATCGACGTTCCTGCGTATTTTGAAGAGAATGCCATCGAAGGTCTGGAATTCTGGATCCTTCAGGACATGAAGGGCGTGGATCTCTCGGAATACACGCGTGATTTTGCGGTGCTCGGAACAGCGGGCGGCGCCTGGTTCGGCAAAGACTATGACATCACGCCTACCATGGAGATGGATTATCAGGATCCATATGTAGAGTATATTCTGGATCCTTGGCCGGACTATGCAGACCCGGGCTTGTATATCACACATATTATGATCACGGATCCGAAGGTGAAAGTCTTTGGCCTGACGCTCCGGAACATGGACGAAGAGTGGCAGAACGTCCTGAAAGAAAGAGGCTTTTCCATTCACAAAAGGAAGAAAAATGACTCTGACCAGCGTCTCAGGGCGGATTCGCCGGACGGGCTCTATACGATCGTCGTTGATCTGGAGACCGGGCGAATCAATATTTTCACCGAGATCAGCAACAGAGAAGGGATCGTAATTGATTGACAGTCATACGGACCGAAATGAAAAAGCCTGCAGCTCCGTGAGGGGCCGCAGGCTTTTTTGTGTTCCGGGGACGGATCAGAAGATCACATACCTGAATTTGGCAATGAATTCCGCGTTGGACTTCGTGGCGGCGAAGGTGTCGAGGATGCGCTCGGTGGCGAGGTCCTGGTCACGTTCACCGGCGGTGACGGCGTGGATCTTCTTCAAGGCGTCCTGTTCCTCCGGCGAGAGCAGAAGATCGTCGCGGCGGGTCGAGGACTTGAGGATGTCGATTGCGGGGAAGATCCTTCTTTCGGAAAGCTTGCGAGACAATACGAGTTCCATGTTGCCGGTGCCCTTGAATTCTTCGTAGACCATGTCGTCCATGCGGGAGCCGGTCTCCTGAAGCGCAGTCGCGAGAATCGTCAGGGATCCGCCTTCCTTTAATGCACGTGCCGAACCGAAGAACTTCTTCGGGGTATAGAGCGCCGCGGGATCGAGACCGCCGGAAAGCGTACGGCCGGATGGCGCGACGGTCAGGTTGTAGGCGCGGGCCATGCGTGTAATGGAGTCGGTCAGAATGACAACGTCCTGTCCGCATTCCGCAAGCCGCTTGGCGCGTTCCATGACCATTTCCGTTACTTTCTTATGGTGTTCCGGAAGTTCGTCGAAAGTGGAGTATTCAATCTGCACATTCGTGCCTTTGAAGGTGTCCTGCATGTCGGTCACTTCTTCCGGACGTTCGTCGATCAGAAGGATCATGACGTACAGCTCCGGATGGTTGTGGACCAGCGCGCGGGTGATCTGCTTCAGGATCGTGGTCTTGCCGACCTTCGGCTGGGCCACGATCATGCCGCGCTGCCCTTTGCCGATCGGGGAAATGAGATCGACGATACGTAACGAAGTGTCGCAGCCGGGATACTCCAGATGCAGACGCTCATGCGGGAAGACCGGCGTCTGATTTTCGAAGGGAATGATCTTTGAATGTTCGTCGCAGGTAAAACCGTTGATGGTCTCGATGAAGAGGATCGCGGAATACTTTTCCTGCGGCAGTTTCTGACGAATCGTACCGACGAGACAGTCGCCGGTCTTCAGGTTGAAGCGGCGGATCTGAGAGGGCGCCACATAAACGTCGTCGTTGCCGGAGAACAGTCCGTTGGAACGGATGAAGCCGTAGCCGTCCTGAAGGACCTCCAGAATGCCTTCCGTCTTAAGCCCGGTCTCAAAATCCTGAACGGTCTTCGGAAGACTGTATTCGGAAGCGGGCGGATTCAGATCCGGATTTTCCTGCGCCTTGTCGCTTTCCTGGGAACGTTCCGCGATACGGCTCTGCGTTTCGAAATTCGTTCCGTCTGTATTGGGAGGATACCAGTAGCCTTTGTTATTGGAACGGTTCTGATAGGACTTTTTCCTGGGCGTATAGGGACGCTTTTCGGCCTGAGCCGGGCCTGCGTTATTGGACGGCTGGGATTGAACCGCTCTGGCTTCAGACTGTGCAGGGACAGCCGCATCTACGGGCTGAACAGGAACTTCAGGCTGAGAGGGGACTTCGATGGACTCTATTTGGGCCGCAGGGGCTTCCTGTGGGGCGGCAGGCTTCATCGAAGGCTTACGGCCGGGCTTCCTTCCGGGACGGCCGGCTTTCTTTTCGGGCGCAGAAGAGGATTCATTCTGCTTCTCCGGAGCCTTTGACGGCCGGCGTCCTCTGGTGCTTTTTGCAGCTGTTGCTTCTGCTTTTTTCGCGGCATCGAGCGCCGCAAGCGCATCAACAAGTTCGGCTTTCTTCAGCCGATAATAATTCGGAATGTGATTGTCGCGCGCAAAGTTTTTGAGCTCCGCCAGAGGGAGCGTCATCAGCTTTTCTCTCATAAAATACCTTTCATCAATGATTTGTACTGATCTGACATGGAATTCCGGACATGGCTTTTCGCACATGATTGACAGAAGAAAAAGGGGATCCGGAAGATAATGAAGTGTTAGAAAGAAATCAAAGGAATTCTGACTTCTCAATCACATTAACACAGCCGATAGACCTTGTCAAAGGGAAGTTTTCATCAAAAAAACACAAGAAGTACTTGCATTTTGCGAAGAGTGTGATATGATGCAGAAAGTGGTTAGCACTCAGACAAACAAAGTGCTAACAACGGCAAGAGAATCCATTTTCAGGAGGTCAAACTAACATGAAGCTCGTTCCGACACAGGACAACATCATTTTAAAACAGGTCGACGCTGAGAAGACGACTGCCAGCGGCATCGTGCTTCCCGACAGCGCGAAAGAGAAGCCCGTCATGGCGGAAGTCATCGCCGTGGGTCCGGGTTATACGGCTGAAGGCAAGGAAGTCAAGATGGAAGTGAAGCCCGGCGATCGCGTGCTTTATACGCAGTATGCAGGCACGAAAGCCAAGCTGGACGGTGTGGAATACATTATCGTCAGCATGGGCGACATCAAAGCCATCGTGGAAGAATAAAGGGAGGCACAAGTTATTATGGCAAAACAGATTCTTTTCGGCGCAGAAGCAAGAAATAAACTGCAGGAAGGCGTAGACAAGCTTTCGAACAC
>DBVJ01000075.1 GCA_002308115.1 Lachnospiraceae bacterium UBA1267 | reverse complement strand
ACGGTGGGCTGGGAGATGGGCAGCATGACCTTGAACAGGTATTTGAGGTCCGAAGTACCGTCCACCTTGGCGGCCTTGTAGAGTTCGTCCGGCACCTGCTCAAAATTCTCCTTCAGGAGATAGATATAGAAGATCGAGGTGATGCTCGGCAGGATGAGGCCGGTAAACGTGTTCCTCAGATTCAGGTTCGTGATCGTCACGAAGTTCGTGATGATGACCAGTTCGTTCGGGATCATCATCAGCGACAGAAACAAGGTGAACAGAAGGTTCTTGCCGCGGAACTGAAGCCGTCCGAATGCGTAGGCGGAAAATGTGATGACCACCATCATGAGCGCGGTCGTGACGACCGTGAAGATCAGGGTGTTCAGGAAATACTGCCCCAAAGGCACTCCGGTGAAGGCCTTCACATAGTTTTCCAGGGTCGGTGAAAGCGTATAGAATTTCGGGATGTTCTCCGTGTTGTAGACTGCGCTGGACTTGAAGGAAGTCAGGATCATCCAGTAAAACGGGAACAGGACGATGAGCGCCCAAAGCGTCAGTCCAAGGTATGTCAGAACCTTCCCGATCGTGCGGCGTGTCCTCAGAGCCCGTTCCTTCTGTTCAAAAGATTTCATTTCTGAATTCATTCACGGCCTCCTTTCTCACGCTTTTACGTTCTTCTTGCTGATGGACAGGTTGATGACCGTGATCGTCAGCACGATGGCGAAGAGGATGATCGCCGCGGCCGACGCATAGGACGGATAGCCTCCGCCCGAAGAATACAGCTTGTCGTAAATATAACCGACGATGGTATTCATGCCGGCGGAGTTCAGGTCTGTTCCGAACAGAGCGACCGCGTCCGAATAGGCCTTGAAGGCGCCGATGAAACCCGTGATGACCAGATAAAAGATCATGGGCGAGATCATCGGAAGCGTGATCTTGAAGAACACGCGGGACTTGGACGTGCCGTCGATAGACGCCGCCTTGTAATAATCCTGGTTCACCGACGCCAGCGCGCTCGTAAGGATCAGGATCTTGAAAGGCAGCACGACCCAGATCGTATAGAAGCACAGGACGAACATTTTCGCCCAGTAGGGACCGTCGATGAAGCCCCCTTCCACGGACTTCCCGCCGAACCAGGTGATCAGGATGTTGACCATGCCTTCGGTGTATTCCGTCTTCTTGAAAAGGATCATGAAGACCAGGCCGACCGCCAGCGTATTGGTGACGTACGGCAGGAAATACAGCGTCTGATACAGTTCCTTCAGGGGCTTGATGGAGCTCAGCCCAAGGGAAATGAACAGCGCGAGAAGCGTTGAGAGCGGCACCGTGATGATGACGAGTATGAACGTATTCTTCACGGCCTGCAGGAAATCCGTGTCGTGCAGGACGTGCGAATAGTTGAACCAGCCGATGCCGGTCGCCTGCTGCGAAGCGAAGTTGTAGTTCTCCTCCACCGAATAGACCAGAACGTCCACGAGCGGGTAGACCATGAACACGCCGAGGAACGCGATGGCAGGCAGGAGATACAGCCAGGCTTTGAGATTATTCTTCTTCATCCCGCCTCCTTTCAGTCCTCAATGAGCTCTTCCGTGTCTTTGCGGAAGAGATGGACTTTCGCTTTCTTCAGGCTGAAGCGCACCTTCTTCCCGCCCACGTGTTCCGCGTCGTCCGTGGAAACGATCGCGCGGGTCGTGCCACTCAAGGATGACGGATGCTCCGCGACGACAGACGTGTCGCGGCCCATGACTTCGACCGACTGAAGGTCCAGCTCGAAAGGCCCGTTCCCGTCCACGATAAAACCTTCCGGACGGATACCGACATAGACATCCTGGTCCGGAACATCCGGTCTCTCGAGGACGGCTTTCCCGCCGATCAAAAGCTTCCCGCCTTCCATTCTGCCTTCGAACACATTGATCGCCGGCGTTCCGAGGAACTTCGCGACGAACAGATTGACAGGCTTGTTATAGACTTCCTGCGGCTTTCCGACCTGCTGGATCACGCCGGTCTTCATGACGACGATCAGATCCGAGATCGACATGGCCTCTTCCTGGTCATGCGTGACAAATATCGTCGTGATGAGCGTTTCTTTCTGGATCCTTCTGATCTCCTCGCGGGTCTGAAGTCTGAGGCGCGCGTCGAGGTTGCTGAGAGGCTCGTCCAGAAGAAGCACCTGCGGGCGCTTTACCAAGGCACGTGCGATCGCGACGCGCTGCTGCTGGCCGCCTGAAAGCTGGTTCGGCTTGCGCTCCATATAGTCATCGATCTGGACCAGTTTTGCGGCTTCCAGCACCTTGGCGTTCATCTCCTCTTTCGAGATCTTGTTCTTGCCCTTCAGATTCTCCAGCGGGAAGCGGATGTTCTGCTCGACCGTGAGATGCGGGTAGAGCGCATAGTTCTGGAAGACCATGCCGATGCCGCGGTTCTCCGGCGAAAGCTTTGTCACGTCATTTTCTCCGAAAAAGATCTGTCCGCGGGTGGGCGTCTCCAGTCCGCAGATCAGATTCAGGGCCGTGGACTTGCCGCAGCCGGAAGGTCCGAGAAGCCCGATCAGCTTGCCGTCCGGGATCTCGATGTCGAAATCGTTCACCGCGACGGTGACCTCTCCTTTCTTGGTGCGGCTCGGGAATTCCTTGGTCAGATGCTTGAGTACGATCTTCATGCGCGCTCCTCTCCTTAAGGTCCGCCGGAAAATGCTGAAATCTCCCGCGGGATCTGTCCGGCGCGGAAGGATACATTTTCAAGCAGTTTTCTACTTCTGATTGTATGCTTTCCCCGTGGCTTCGTCAATCGTTTTCCACAGGGGCGGTCTCACGGATCCTCCTCAAAGCTTTCTTCGGATTCCGGCGTACAGAGTTCTTCCCGGTCCGCCTCCTCCGCCTTTGTTTCAGCGTCTCTGAGGCCATGCTCAAAGCCTCTGAGCGCCGCGAATGGCGCAAATTGCTTCGCCCTGTGCCCGACGTCCATCCCGGGCCGCTTCGGCGGCCCGTCCGCATATAAAATGTCTCTGTAGCTGTCCTTGGGCATATCCTGCTCCTTTACGCTCCGCTTCCGGCCCTTAAGCCCTGTGTCCGCCGATCTGCGCGTGCCGTTCACGCAGCGTCGAACACTTCAGCAGATTGGACGCTTTTAGCATCGCATTCTGCCCGTAGCGTCTCCGCACTTCCAGAACGCTCTGCATGAGCCGCGTCTCGCGGACCGCTTCCTCAGGGTCAGAGAACAGATCCAGCTGCGGATCTCCTTCCGGCGTCACGTTCCCGCAGGAAAGGCAGATGCGCCGGATGGTCAGTTCCGGCCGGACCAGTGTCCGGTACAGTTTCACGAAGGCTTCGCTCAGCCGGGAGGCGGCGTTGGTCCGGCAGCCCAGATTCAGCGTGCCTCTCGGCCCGTGAACCCCCAGCGTGTGGTTGTAGCCCACATAAAGATAGGCCGAATTCGTGACAAGTCCCCGGCTCACAAGATCCAAGGCAGTCTCCTCCGCCATCTCCCGTACGACCACCAGTCCTTCCTCAAAACTGTAATCGCGCATGAGCACCTGTCCGTTCGAATAACTGTGATCCACGCTCCGGTAATGCTTGATCTCCCGCATGCCGCAGTTCTCCCGTCCCCAGGCATGGTCGATCAGAAGTTCCGCGTCGATGCCGAAGATCCGGTAGAGAAAATCCTGGTTCTCGATGGAGGCGCGCGCGATGTCGCCCATGGTATGCATGCCGTAGCGCTCAAGCGTCCGCTCCGTGCCGGGGCCGATCATCCAAAAGGAAGTGATCGGCTTATGCGCCCAGAGGAGTCTCCGGTAGCTCATCTCATCCAGCACGCCGATATGGTCCTCTGCGTGCTTTGCGACAATGTCCATCGCGATCTTCGCAAGATAAAGATTCGTCCCGACTCCGGTCGAAGCCGTGATCCCGGTCTCACGGTACACCGCTTCCATCAGCATGAAAGCGATCTCCCTCGGGCTCTTCCCGTAGAGTTTCAGATACGGCTCCACGTCGATGAAACACTCGTCCACGCTGTACACATGGATATCCTCCGGCGCCGCATAGCGCAGATAAATGCCATAGATCCGCGCGGAATAATCCAGATAGAGCTGCATCCTCGGCATCGCGGCAATGTAATCGATCCCCTCCGGAATCTCATGGATCCGGCAGCGGTTCTTCACGCCGAGCGCCTTCATGGCCGGCGTGATCGCCAGGCAGATCGTAGACTTCGAGCGCGTGACATCCGCCACAACGAGGTTCACTTTGAAGGGGTCCAGTCCGCGTTCCACGCACTCCACCGACGCGTAAAATGATTTCAGATCGATGCAGATAAAAGCGCCCATTTCCCTCTTGACAAGAAACCTTTCTTCCATTAAGATGAACTTGATGAATTTCAAATTCATCTTTTGCATCATTATAGCGCATCTGATTGTTTTGTCAAGCATTTCAAATTCATTTATGCAATTTAAATTCATTTTCGGAGGACGCCATGAAATTCGGCGATAAACTGAAAGAACTCAGAAAGCTCAGAGGCCTGACGCAGAAGGAGCTGGCGGAGGCGGCCGGCGTGTCGCAGCGCACGATCGCAGGCTACGAGTCCGACGGAAAGTATCCGCGCTACCGGGAACTCTATACCATTCTCGCAGGCATCCTTGATGTGAACCCGTCCGTACTCATGACCGACGAGGGTTCCTTTATTACGGAAGCCGCGGAGCACTACGGCTCAGCCGGCGAGCGTCAGGCACGCCAGCTGACTGCGGAGCTCGCGGGACTTTTCGCGGGTGGCTCGCTTGCCCAGGACGATATGGACGAGATGATGAAAGCCATTCAGGATGCCTACTGGCTTTCCAAGGAGCAGAACAGAAAGTATGTTCCGAAGAAGTTCCGGCAGGATGCGGAAGAAGGCTGAACACCCGCACCTTTCATGACCGAAAGGCAGAAAGGCTTTCATTTTTATGGTTTTTACGATTGACAGCATCGGAAAGAAAGCGGACGCTCTGGTCCGGCGTTTCGGGACGCGGGACCCGGAGCTTCTTTCGGCTGCGCTGGGGATCCGGATCCTTCCGCGCCCTTTCAAGGCGCAGAAGGGCGCCTATATGACCCAGCTCCGGAACCGCTACATTTTCATCCGGGAAGGGCTCAAGGACGAAGACCCGGCCATGTACCGGATCGTCCTTGCGCATGAACTGGGCCATGATGCCCTGCACCGCGCCCAGGCCAGAACAGCCGGTGCCTTCCGCGAGTTCAATCTCTTCGACATGCGCGAAAGCCGCCTGGAATACGAGGCCAATGTTTTCGCCGCGGAGCTTCTTCTGCCGGACGACGAAGTCCTCGACTGCATCGGACGCGGCTACGACATCTATGAGATCGCCGCCGCCCTCCGATCCGACATCAACCTCGTCGCCCTCAAGAACGACCTCCTCATCCGCCGCGGCCATCAGTTCCGCCCTCAGGAACACGAGAACACATTCTTAAAAAAGGAGCCCTGAGAGGCTCCTTTTCCATAGTTCTTTTCTTCTATATTGCAGACGTCTTCCCTGGCGTCTTCACTCCAATACCCACTCCCGAAGCACCGAGGCACTGTTACGGCTGCGGTCCTCAGAGGCATGCAAGAAGGTCACATTTTCCACCCGGAGGATGGTCCGGATCTCCGTCTTGAACTCACGGGCAGAAGGGTCTTTCTCCAGAAACTCCCGGTAGCGTGCCGTAAACTCTTCAAACTTCTCCTGAGAGGCGGCAAACTCCTTCTGAAGCGCAAATGTCGGTCCGACGGCAGGCTGCCAGTCGGTCATCGGATAGCTCTTCCGGTTCAGGTTCCTGGGCCAGATCCGTTCAACAAGGAGACGTGTGCCGTCCTCTTCTTCAACCGGTTCCAGCACATGTTTGACGCGAAGCTCATGGAGCAGTCCATCTTCCACCGGGCCGGCCGGCGGCAAGGGGGCTTTTTTCATAGCCCTCAGTGCTGCTTCTCTCGCACGGACATGCTTTGCGATCTCCGCCTTCGCCACGTCTTCCATCTCGCCATAGAAATCTTCACTTCCGGACTGCCCGGCATCTTCCTCCGGTGCGCTTTCGGAAGGGGCTTCTCTCTTCGGTTTCACGGCGCCCTTCTTGGCCATGGCCAGCATACGCGCCCGTTCTTTCATCTTCAGGCCTTCCGCGATACGGTCAAACTCGGCGATCTCCTTTTTGAGAAGCTCGTCGTTCCGCTTTGCCGCTTCTTCCTCGTCCGGAACTTCGGTTGCATCTGCCTTTGCCTCAGCCGGAACTTCCTGCGGCTCCGGCTCCTCAAAATGATGATTGATGTGACGAATCTTCCTTGGCATTTTCACTCCTCGCGGTTCATGACACAACGGAAAGAACCCGCTTCATTTTCTGTCTCTATGATAGAATAATTTCCTTGAAAATCAAGCCTGATGTGCTAAAATAGTTTGGTTAAGATCCTGAAGCGGTTTATGGAAAGACCGCGACACCATTCAGAATACAAGGAGATCCCCATGCTGGACATCAAGTTTGTTCGTGAAAATGCGGATGCAGTCCGTGAGAATATCAGAAAGAAATTCCAGGACCAGAAGCTGCCCCTCGTGGACGAAGCGCTGGCACTTGATAAGAGAAACCGCGAGATCAAGCAGGAAGTGGAGGCGCTTCGTTCCGAGAAGAACAAGAATGCCAAGATGATCGGTGCGCTGAAGGCTCAGGGAAAGAATGAAGAAGTAGAAGAGATCCTTCGCAAGGGAAATGAAAGTGACAGCCGTATTGACGAGCTTTCTGCCGTGGAAGTCAAGGTGGAAGAAGAGATCCGGAAGATCATGCTGATCATCCCCAACATTATCGATCCTTCCGTTCCTATCGGTAAGGATGATTCCGAGAATGTGGAAGTGGAGCGTTTCGGCGAGCCGAAGGTTCCGGATTTTGAGATCCCTTATCATACTGATATCATGGCACGGTTCGGCGGAATCGACTTGGAGAGCGCAGGTAAGGTTGCCGGTAACGGTTTTTATTACCTGGTAGGCGATATCGCAAGACTGCATTCCGCGATCCTTTCCTATGCAAGAGATTTCATGATCGGCAAGGGCTTTACCTATGTGATCCCTCCCTTCATGATCCGTTCCGATGTAGTTACCGGCGTAATGAGCTTCAAGGAAATGGATGAGATGATGTACAAGATCGAGGGCGAAGATCTGTTCCTCATCGGTACCAGCGAACATTCCATGATCGGAAGATTCATCGATACCATTATCCCGGAGGAAAATCTTCCTTATACCTTAACCAGCTATTCTCCTTGTTTTAGAAAGGAGAAGGGTGCTCACGGTAAGGAAGAGCGCGGCGTATACCGTATTCACCAGTTCGAGAAGCAGGAGATGATCGTCATCTGTAAGCCTGAGGA
>DBVJ01000011.1:2085-5421 GCA_002308115.1 Lachnospiraceae bacterium UBA1267 | reverse complement strand
GGCGGCACGACCCGGGACGGCGAACTAACGTACGTGAACGTGACGCGCGTCGCGCATCTGGATCCGACTGATCCCGAACAGTACACGGCCGCCAACATCGAAGCCCGCCGCCAGCTCAAGGGCATGATGCAGTTCTTNNATCGAAGGCATGGAGAATGCCTATATTGCTTCCACGCCGAACGGCATCGGGATCCGCGAGACCAGAAGGATCAAAGGCGTATATACTTTGACCGAGACCGACGTCCTCGAGGGCCGCGCTTTCCCGGACGCCGTCGCAAGAAACGGCTACTGCATCGACATCCACGATCCGTCCGGCAAGTCCTGGGGCGCCCGCTTTATCCAGAGCGAGAACGGGAGTTATGACATTCCCTATGGCTGCCTCGTGCCCGAAAAGACCGGCGGCCTTCTCGTTGCCGGACGCGCGATCTCCGCGACACACGAAGCCCAGGGCTCCATCCGCATCATGCCGGCCTGCATGGCAACCGGGCAGGCCGCCGGCGCAGCCGCGGCGCTTTCCGTAAGAGCCGGCGTGCAGCCCAGAAACCTGGACGTCAGGGCCCTTCAGGAGGCCCTTCGAAACACCGGCGCGATCCTGTAACCTTGACTGCCATATAGGGGCATGATAGATTTGTATACAGATCCGGCAGAAATCTTTTGACGATCCTCACAAAGGAGGACCTCTGATGAAACCAAAACTGATTCTTTATTGTTTGATAATGGCCATGATGATGACTGCACTGAACGCATGCATAAAACCTGAGGCTGCGGCCGCCCCGAAAGGGCAGGAGAAGATCGACCCGAAAAAACAGGAGCCCCTCAGTTCGGAAGAGGTGAAAAGATTACAGGCTGCCCATCCGGACGCTTTTGGTCTGGACGTCACGAAAGGTCTTAAGGTGCTGGCTTTCGGCGATAATGAAGGTTATTTCAGATTCCGACTGATTTCCGGAGCACTGGATCATTATCCGGCAGAGATTGCTGCGCCGGCCAGCAGATACAAAGCGCTGACGGCGGAGGAAGTCCAAAAGATGGTCTTGTTTTATGGGTTACCGGATGAAAAGGTCACGCTTCATCCCTGGCAGGATCCGCTCTCCTCTTACCTCATGAGGATCGACGAAGAGCTTCTTCAGGATCTTCGGGAGGTCTTCGATAACCGTTTTGAGCTTGGCCAGGAGATCAAATGGGCGCCCGGCTCGTAAATGAGTCATCAGAGTACTGAAATCAAAATGAAGCAAAGGGACTCCCGCGAAGGGAGTCCCTTTGTTTATCCTGAAAGCCGCTTTACAGCCGTACCAGCTCTACCGTATCCAGGAGCTTGATGCCTGATTCCCGGGCGATCTGAAGTCCCTTTTCCACGTTCTCGTGCTCATAGAATTCGTGAGGGTCATGGGCGTCGTAGCCGATGATGACCTGGCAGCCTTCTTCTCCGGCGATCCGGAAGAAACGCGGATCTGCATAGTTCCGATGGCTTCGGATGCCGTGCAGGTTGAGTTCCACGGGCACGCCAAGCTCTTTCGCGCGCCGGGCAATTTTCCGCATATATTTTTCGAAGATCTCGTCCGGGCCGGTATACCAGATGACGTCCGGATGGCAGAGATAGGTGAAAAGTCCGGTCTCCATGCCTTTGATCACGGTATCCGCATAGATCCGCAGATTTTCTTCGCTGTCTGTCGGCCTGAAACAACGGTAGCCCTCGCCGGGCGTATTTTCTTTGCCGATCCAGTGCTGGCCGAGGATAAGGTATTCGAGTCCGTGTCTCCGATAGAAGGGGATGAGATCGTCGAACACTTTCGGATAATACTCGATCTCAAAGCCGATATGCATCTCGATCTGATCCGCGTATTTTTCCCGGAGCATCCGGAGGGAATACATATAATCAGGCAGAAGTTCCGGACGCATTCTCATGTCGGGCTTCAGATAATCCGGCCCGATCATGCAGCCGTGATCCGAAAAACCGAGGATCTGAATGCCGTTCGCAATGGCCGAAGTGACATAGTCCTCGTCTGTTCCCAGTGCGTGATGGCAGCGGAAGGTATGTGTATGGTAGTTTGCAATCATGTCGGGGGCCTCTTCGTGCGATCTTAGGCGGAAAATGTTTTCCACGAGCCTTTATTGTACCGCGGAAGGCCGCCCGCTTCAAGTGTTCCGACGAGAAAACGCCCCGTCCATCCATCGGGAAAACGCCGCGTCTGTCTCCGCAGGCGCTCCTTGAAATCCTTGGGCGCTTCATATATAATGAAAGGTCAGAAAGGCGGTCTTATGGCCCAGGAGAAGAAAGACAATCAAAACGAAGAGAAGAAACGCTCTTTTGTACGTGAGCACATCGTGCCGCGGAAGAATACGAAGAAGATCATTCTGACGATTCTTTCCACGATTGGGCTTGCGCTTCTGTTCGGCGCCATCGCAGGCGTCGCTTTCTTCGTGAGCCAGGACATTCTGGACGGGAACAACGGCACCGAAGTGCCGCCCACCGTCAGCATTTCCCGGGACGAATCCCGCCCGGACAATACAAGCCCCTTCTTCCCGGAGAGCTCCTCCGAACCCGCCCAGAGCGGCGGACAAGAGGACCCGGCTTCGTCGGGCGAATCGGATAGCGGAGAACTGTTCCCGGGTGGCGAGACAGACACGATTCCGGGAGAGAGTACGCCGGAGGGCCCGACGGAGCCGACCAGCGAAGCTTCAGGAGAGGACCCGGCCGGGAAGGAGACCACCGAACCGGGCGAAACACCCGAAGGATCAGAGACCACCAAAGCCCCGGAAACAGAATCCCCGGCGGAAACGGAGACAGAGACTGCGGCACCGACGATCCTGGATATTTACAAGAAGATTCGTACGGGTTTCGTAGGCATAACGATATCCATTCCGGAAGGCACCGACGTGTTTGGAAACCCCGTCTACAGGACACAGAATACATTTGGCGCAGTCATCACCGAAACGGAAGAGTGGTTTTATGTGCTGTTCGACGGCTCGGCGCTCACAGGGGATGCCCTGACGACGGCCTATCTCGACGGCTCGATTCTTGAGTCAGAGTATATGGGCCGGGATGAACTGACAGGGCTTTCCGTGCTGGCGCTTCCAAAGAACGATCAGACCTCCGGCCTGACCGTCATCACCCTGGGCAACTCCAATCTGACGCTTACCGCCGACATGGTCTATCAGTTCGGCTATCAGATGGGTGATTTCATCGCCATGGATCAGGGCGTGGTTTCTTACATCAACGCCTACGAGAACTTCGTGGACGGTTACCGGACGATGATCTACACCGGCATGCAGCGGCGCGAAGGCAGCTTCAGCATTCTGGTCAATCAGTCCGGCGAGATCATCGGCCTCATCGGAGAC
>DBVJ01000011.1:734-2045 GCA_002308115.1 Lachnospiraceae bacterium UBA1267 | reverse complement strand
AAGTACCTGATCGATGATCTCTGTTCCGGAAGAGACACCGCCTATATCGGCATCTGGGGCAGGGCCGTCGGAGAGGAAGAAGCGCAGGCAGCCAGGCGCCCGGTCGGCTTCTATATTCAGAAACTGGACGAAAATGGCCCGGCCTACCACTCAGGACTTCAGCCCGGCGACCGCATCATCAGCTTCAACGGCCAGCCGATCTCGCATTCCTTCGGCTTGCTGCTCCAGATCGACGAGATCGCTCCGGGAGCCGAGATCCGGATCCAGATCGCGCGGCGCGGCGGCGACGGTTCGGAAATGATTTTGTTATACCGCTTCATCGCGGGAGCAAGATAACACGCCGGAAAGACCGGCTTAGAAAGGCATTTTCATGACATACGTACAGGATCTTCTGGAGGGCATGCACATCAATCAGGTGTTCCTCGTGAAGCAGAAGCAGTCCGGGGTCTCCAAGACCGGCAAGAACTACTACTCCCTGAAACTGAGGGACAAGACCGGCGAGGTGGACGCCAAGATCTGGAGCCTCAACAACGCCATCGAACATTTTGAGGTCAATGATTTCGTCATGGTCGACGGCGAGGTCCGTTCTTTCAACAATGCGCCGCAGGTCTCCATAAACCGCATCCGACGCGCGAAAGAAGGCGAATACGATGAGGCGGAGTATATGCCGGCCAGCGCCATCCCCGTGGACAAAATGTACGCGGAACTGATGGATCTTCGGTCCAAGGTCGAGAACCCGCACTTAAAGAGGCTTCTCGAGGCTTTCTTTGTGGAAGACCAGGACTTTATCCGTACATTCAAGGCGCACTCCGCAGCCAAGTCGGTGCATCATAACTTCCTGGGCGGCCTTCTTCAGCACACGCTTCGCGTGACGCAGCTTTGCTACTTCTTCTGCAAGCAGTATCCCATGCTGAACAAGGACCTCCTCCTGACCGCCGCCATGTTCCACGACATCGGCAAGACCCGCGAGCTTTCCGAGTTCCCGGACAATGATTACACCGACGAAGGCCAGCTTCTGGGACACATTGTCATCGGCTATGAAATGGTGAAGAAGAAGATCGATGAGATCGGCGGCTTCCCGAAAAAACTGGAGACCGAACTTCTGCACTGCATCCTAGCCCATCAGGGACAGCTGGAGTACGGCTCCCCGAAGAAGCCTTCCATCATGGAAGCGCTGGCGCTTTATTATGCGGACGACACCGACGCAAAGCTGGAGATCATGATCGAAGAGTTTCAGAATTCGAACAGCTCAGGCTTCCTGGGCCTGAACCGTTTTCTGGGCACCAATATCCGGAAGACCTCTCAGGAGGA
>DBVJ01000011.1:0-695 GCA_002308115.1 Lachnospiraceae bacterium UBA1267 | reverse complement strand
CGGTTTTGGAGAAAAACGATATTCTGACCGTGACAATTGAAGATCTGACGGCAGAAGGGGAGGGCGTCGGCAAGGCGGACGGCTTCCCCTTGTTCGTCAAAGACACCGTACCCGGCGATATGGTACGCTGTTCGGTCATGAAACTGAAGAAGGGCTACGGCTATGCAAGGCTTCTCAAGATCCTGACGCCCTCACCCGACCGTACTGAGCCACATTGTCCGATCGCCCGTTCCTGCGGCGGCTGTCAGCTGGAACATCTCAGTTATGAGGCCCAGCTTCGCTTCAAGACGAAGCGGGTGGAAGATACGCTTCGAAGGATCGGCGGGTTTACGGTGCGTCAGGCTCCCGAAGAAGCGGGAGAGGAAAACAGTATTTTCCTGTACCCCGCACTGGGCATGAAAGAGCCCTGGCATTATCGGAACAAAGCCCAGGTGCCGGTCGGAAAGGACCGGGATGGCCGCATCGTGACCGGCTTCTACGCCCGCCACAGCCATGAAATCATTCCGATGGAATCCTGCGCGATNNGAGTCACAACTTGTGCTTCAGACCGTAAAAGAATGGATGCTTCGTTTCGGGGTCTCTGCCTATGACGAAGTTTCAGGGACCGGCGTCCTCCGCCACGTTCTCGCCCGTAAAGGCATGAAGACTGGGGAGATCCTTGTATGCCTGGTCTCCCGTAAACGGAAAGTCCGTCA
>DBVJ01000016.1:618-5955 GCA_002308115.1 Lachnospiraceae bacterium UBA1267 | reverse complement strand
TTGTGCTTCGGGTTCTCGCAGATAATGCGGATCACGCCTTTTCTTTTGATCACCTTGCACTTCTCGCAGATCGGCTTCACGGAAGATCTAACCTTCATCTTCTTGCTCCTTTCTGCTTATATGAACGCCGAAAAGGCATAATATACCCTTTTTAGCGGCGAACCTTGAAAATATATCAAATATGTGAGGCGTTGTCAACCTCATTTACAGAAATTGCGAAAAATTACTTGTCGCGCCAGATGATGCGTCCCTTTGTCAGGTCATAAGGGGACATTTCCAGCGTAACTTTGTCGCCCGGCAGGATGCGGATGTAATTGATCCGGAGCTTGCCGGAGATCGTCGCAAGGATCTCGTGTCCGTTCTCCAGTTTCACCTTGAACATGGTGTTGGGGAGTTTTTCGACCACACGCCCTTCGATTTCGATTACGTCAGCTTTCGACATTCATTCCTCCGTTTTAAAAATGCTTCTCTCAGACTTCCCTGCCGTCCCGGTAAAGGGTCAGGATCTCGGGTTCGCCTTCTGTGATCACCAAAGTGTTCTCGTAATGGGCGCTCTTTTTGCCGTCCTCCGTGACGGCAGTCCACTCATCGTCCAGGATCCGGATGCGCCAGGTGCCCTGGTTGATCATGGGCTCCACGGCAAGCGTCATACCCGGCCGTAAAAGAATCCCTTTTCCGCTGCCCATCCGCTTGTAGTTCGGAACTTCCGGATCTTCATGGAGTTTGGTTCCGATCCCGTGTCCGACCATGTCGCGGACTACACCGTAGCCGAAGGATTCCGCATACTTCTGGATGGCCGCGCTGATCTCATACAGGTGGCAGCCGGCCCGTGCGAAGCGGATGCCTTCAAAGAAACTCTTTTTTGTGACCTCGATGAGTTTCCGGTCTTCTTCGGAGATCTCTCCCACCCCGTGCGTACGAGCCGCGTCGGAATGATAGCCCTTGTAGATGAGGCCCATGTCGATGCCGACGATGTCGCCTTCCTTCAGAATCTTCTCCTTGGAGGGGATCCCGTGCACGACGACTTCATTGACCGAGGCACAGATCGTGGCCGGATAGCCGTAAAGGTGCAGGAAATTCGGTGTGCCGCCCAGTTCTTTGATGAGTTCGTAAGCTTTTTTATCGAGTTCCCAGGTGGAGATCCCGGGCCTGATCATTTTGCCGATCTCATCGTGCACTACGGCGAGGCGTTTGCAGGATTCCCGCATCAAAGCGATCTCATGCTCTGATTTGATCGTAACTGCCATTCCTTATGCCTCTTTAGTCCTGAAGAACATCGAGAGAGTCTTCGAACACCTTGTCGATGCTCTGAGATCCGTCCACGGTACGAAGGATGCCCTCTTCTTTGTAATAAGCAATGAGAGGTTCAGTCTCCGCATGATAGACCTCAAGACGTTTTAAGACAGTCTCGGGTCTGTCGTCGTCGCGCATCTTGAGCTCGGCTCCGCAGATGTCGCAGATACCGTCGATTCGGGGCTTGTTGTACAGGGTGTGGAAGCCTGCTCCGCATTTCGGGCAGATACGCCTTCCGGAGACACGGCTTACGATCTCTTCGTCCGACACTTCGATGTCCAGCGCGAAATCGATCCGTGCACCTTCCGACTTGAGCTTCTCTGAGAGCGCTCTGGCCTGCGGAAGCGTCCGCGGGAATCCGTCCAGCACGTATCCGTCCTTGCAGTCTTCTTCGCGAAGTCTGGAGATCACAAGATCCGTGGTGAGTTCATCCGGAACCAGAAGCCCCTCGTCCATATAGGCTTTCGCCCGAAGGCCGAGTTCCGTTCCTTCTTTCAGGTTCTTGCGGAAAATGTCTCCGCTGGAAATGTGCGGAACGCCGTACTGTTCGGCAATTCTCAGAGCCTGTGTGCCTTTGCCTGCGCCGGGGGCGCCGAGCATGACGATCTTCATTCAGTCCATCTCCTTTGGTCCGGTGAATAACCGGTCACAAGATACCATTTGACAGGCCGCCCCCCAAACGGCGGACGGCCTGTTCTTTCATCAGAAAATGCTGTCGTACTCTCTCGAGACCATGCGGCCTTCGATCTGCTGCAGCGTTTCCAGAATGACGCCGACAATAATGATCAGTGAAGTTCCGAGGAAGCTGATGGATCCGGGGATCCTCAGCGCACCCGTCAGAACGATCGGGATCAGTGCGATGATCGAAAGACCGGTGGCACCGATGAACACGATCACGTTCAGAACGGAGTTCAGATATTCACTGGTGGGCTTGCCCGGACGGAAGCCCGGAACAAAGCCGCCCTGCTTCTTCAGGTTCTCCGCAACTTCGGTCGGGTTAAAGGTGATCGAAGTATAGAAATACGCGAAGACGAAGATCAGAAGGATGTAAAGGATCACGCCCAGCGAGTAGTACCACGGAAGGCCGGCCCTGAACCAGTAGCTCGGGCTCAGGATGCCGATCACGGTACCCCAGAAGCCGCCCGGATTGCCGCCCGCAAACTGCGAGATCATAGCCGGGATCGACAGGATGCTGGATGCAAAGATGACCGGGATGACGCTGGCCGTCAGGATCTTCAGCGGAATGTTGGAAGACTGTCCGCCCATGACGCGGCGTCCGACGATCTTGCCGGCATACTGTACCGGGATCTTGCGGATCGCGCCGTTCAGCCAGACCGTAAAGGTCAGGATCGCGAGGATCAGAACGATGGCTGCGGCAATCGCAACGACCTTCAGTGGGATGTTGTTGATCTTCGTAAAGGTCTCACTCGTGAAGAGCGTCTTGAAATCCGAGGGGATGCCGGAGAGGATGTTCACCAGAAGGACGATGGAAATACCATTTCCGATGCCCTTTTCGGTGATACGTTCGCCGACCCACATCAGGAACGCCGAGCCGGCCGTCAGCGCAATGACGCAGACGATCCAGTAGAAAGCGTTGTTCGTGGAGAACAGACCCTGGTTGCCGAATCCGATGGTCATTGCGATGGACTCGATGAGTGCCAGAACGACCGTCGCATAACGGGTATACTCCGCGATCTTCTTGCGGCCGTCATTACCGGAACGCTGAAGTTCTTCAAGCCGCGGAATGGCGACTGTCAGAAGTTCCATGATAATGGATGCCGTGATGTAAGGTGTGATCGAAAGCGCCAGGATGGAAAAGCTTTCAAGCGAGTTGCCGGTAAATGAATTGAAGATATTGAAAGCGCCTTCTTTGTTCAGATTCGCCAGATATTCCTTAATGACAGAGGAATCCGTACCGGGAACCGGAATCTGCGAACCGACACGCACCACGATAACCATGAAGAGCGTGAAGAGAATGCGCGTCCGGACGTCCTTGACTTCCCAGGCTTTTTTCAATGTCTTAAACATCAGATCACCTCGGCCGTACCGCCCGCTGCTTCAATTTTCGCTTTTGCGCTTTCGGAGAACGCGTTCACACGAACCGTAAGCTTTTTGGTCAGATCTCCATTGCCGAGGATCTTGACGCCGTCTCTCGGGTTCTTCACGATACCCGCGTCCATGAGCTTCTCGACGGTGACTTCTTCGCCGTTTTCGAAGCACTCAAGGCGATCGACGTTGATCGCAACGATCTCTTTGGAGTTTCTGTCTGTGAAGCCGCGCTTCGGCAGACGCCTGAACAGAGGCATCTGGCCGCCTTCAAATCCCGGACGCGGAGCGCCGGAACGGGCCTTCTGACCCTTGTGTCCCTTGCCGGCGGTCTTTCCGTTTCCGGATCCATGACCGCGGCCGCGGCGGAAATTGTCGTTCTGTGTAGAACCGGCTGCAGGAGTTAAATTCGATAAATTCATGATCTACCTCCGATTACTCTTCTACCTTCACCAGGTGTCTCACATGCCAGATCATGCCGCGGACGGCATCATTATCGGGCAGTTCGACTGTCTGATGCAGTTTGTGAAGTCCCAGCGCTTCGACCGTCTTTTTGTGCTTCGGAACCGCAGCGATCGGAGACTTGACAAGTGTGATCTTTAAAGTTTTGTTCTCTGCCATGACATGCCTCCAAATTACAGTTCTTCCACCGGCTTATTTCTAAGCGCGGAGACCTGCTCCGGCGTACGGATGGCCGCAAGACCGGAAAGGGTCGCAAGAACAACGTTCTGCTTGTTGTTGGAACCCAGGGACTTCGTACGGATGTTCCGGATGCCTGCGAGTTCGCAGACGGAACGGGCCGGGCCGCCGGCGATAATGCCGGTACCTTCTTTGGAGCGCTTCAGAAGGACTTCTGCGCTGCCGTAGGTGCCCACATAATCGTGCGGAATACTCTGGTTCTCATCCAGCGCAACGGTGATCAGGTGCTTTTCAGCTGCCTGTTTCGCCTTGCGGATCGCTTCCGGGACTTCCGCAGCCTTGCCGGTACCGACACCGACACGGCCCTTCTTGTCGCCGACAACGACGAGTGCGGAGAAACGCATGTTGCGGCCGCCCTTAACGACCTTGACGACGCGCCTGATGGCCACTACGCGATCTTCGAACTCGGATTCTTTCACTTCAGGGTTCTCACGCCTGTTGCGTCTGTCGCGCCTGTCGCGATTATCATTCGCCATATTCGTTCCTCCTTAAAACTTCAGACCCGCTTCGCGGGCAGCGTCTGCGAGCGCCTGGATCTTGCCGTGGTAGACAAAGCCGCCGCGGTCATAGACCACTTCCGTGATACCGGCTTCCAGCGCCTTCTTTCCGATGTATTCGCCGAGCGCCTTGGCGGCGGCGACATCGTTGGTCTTTTCGAGACCGAGGTCCTTCGTAAGGGTAGATGCGGAAACCAGGGTCTTGCCGACCGTATCGTCGATGATCTGCACATACATGTGCTTGTCGCTTCTGAAGACGGACATTCTCGGACGTTCTGCCGTACCGTTGATATTTTTCCTCTGTCTCCTGTGCTTCTCGACACGGATTTCTTTTCTCGACTGTTTCGATACCATGTTCTACCTCCCCTTACTTCTTACCGGTCTTACCGGCTTTGCGGCGGATCTTCTCGGTGCTGTACTTCACACCCTTGCCCTTGTAAGGTTCCGGCGGACGCTTCGCGCGGATGTCCGCGGCGTACTGTCCGACTTTTTCCTTGTCAATGCCGGTGATCTCGATCGTTGTCTGGTTCGGGCAGGCGCTTTCGACGCCTTCCGGATCCTGGAGTTCGATCGGATGAGAATAGCCGAGGAAGAGGGTCAGAGTCTTGCCGCTCTTCTGCGCATGATAACCGGTTCCGTTGATCTGAAGGGTCTTCTTGAAGGACTCGTGAACGCCCTGCACCATGTTACGGAGAAGCGTCCTGGTCAGTCCGTGAAGAGCTCTTTCTCTCTTGAGATCGTTCGGACGAGACACCAGGATCTCGTTGTTCTCGATCTCGATCGTCATTTCGGGCGCGAGTTT
>DBVJ01000016.1:0-552 GCA_002308115.1 Lachnospiraceae bacterium UBA1267 | reverse complement strand
CCTGCGGGGATCGCGATTGGCATTTTCCCTATACGTGACATGCCCGTACCTCCAAATAATTCTTCAATGCTTACCAGATGTAGGCAAGCACTTCGCCGCCGACGTTCTGTCTGCGGGCTTCCTTGTCCGTCATCACGCCCTTGTTGGTGGAGATGATCGCGATGCCGAGGCCGTTCAGGACCTTCGGGAGATCTTCCTTGGACGCGAACACACGGAGACCGGGCTTCGAGATTCTCTTCAGACCCGAGATGATCTTCTGGTTCTTGTCGCGTCCGTATTTCAGGGTGATACGGATGGTCTTGAAATCGCCGTCATCCACAAGTTCATACTTGGTGATGTAACCTTCGTCGACCAGGATCTGGGCGATGGAAAGTTTCATCTTGGAGGCCGGAACATCGACCGTATCGTGTTTTGCTGTATTCGCGTTACGGATTCTTGTAAGCATATCCGCAATCGGATCACTCATTGCCATAGTTTCTTCCCCCTTTACCAGCTGGCTTTACGGACACCCGGAATCTCGCCCTTATAGGCAAGCTCGCGGAAGCAGATACG
>DBVJ01000026.1:512-7128 GCA_002308115.1 Lachnospiraceae bacterium UBA1267 | reverse complement strand
TCGATGATGTTGCCGATCAGAAGGACCTTTCTGCGTCCGAGGATGTCGGACACGACGAAGGTCGTGAGGGACGGCACGAAGACCATCGTGATCCCGGAGACGATCCCCGGGAAGCTTAAGGGCAGGATGATCCTCGAGAGGACCTTCCGGTCATTCGCGCCGAGGTCGGACGCCGCTTCCAGCACGCTGTCGTCGATCTTGGAGATCGCGTTATAGAGCGGCAGGATCATAAAGGGCAGGTAGTTGTAGACCATGCCCAGAAGTATCGCGCCGTAGGTGCCGATGATATTGCCTTTGAAGCCGAACAGCCTGAAGAGGTTCAGAATGAGTCCGCCGTCATCGAGAAGGTTCAGCCAGGCGTAAGTTCTGAGAAGGAAGTTCATCCACATCGGCAGGATGAAGATGAAAATGACGAAGCCGCTCCGCTTGATCTTCATGCGCTTTAGGATCAGGGCGATCGGATAGCCCAGAAGAAGGCAGATCACCGTGCAGAGCAGACTTAGAAGAAGCGACATCAGGAAGGGAACCAGATTGTCCCCCTGAAAGATCGCAAAGACATTGTCCCAGGTAAATTTGCCGTCGCGGGTCCCGAACGCGTACCAGACGATCAGAAGGAGCGGAAGCACCGTGAATCCGATCATCCAGACGAGGTACGGAAGCGCGAGATAGCCTTTCTTATTCTTCAACGCCGATCGCCTCCTCATCTTCGGACTGGGGTTTCGACATGATCTGGATGTTGTAAGGATCCACATGGATCGAAACCGGGGTCCCGACCGGGAACTGATCCGTGGAATGGACCAGCCACTCATAGCCGTCCGGCGTCGTGACTTCCATTTCGTAGTGCACGCCGCGGAAAATGATGTGGGTGACGACGCCGTCGATGGAGCCCTTGCCGGGCTCGCCAAGTTCGACGTCCTCGGGACGGATCACGACGTCGACGGGCACGTTGTCGCCGAAGCCCTCGTCGACGCACGGGAATTCCGCGCCGAAGATCGAGACGAGCCTGTCATGGATGAACACGCCGTCCATGATGTTGGAATCGCCGATGAAATCCGCGACGAAGGCATTCTCAGGCTCATTGTATATACTCTCAGGAGTGCCCATCTGCTGGATGTAGCCCTGGTTCATGACGACGATCGTGTCGGACATCGTCAGAGCCTCCTCCTGGTCATGCGTGACATAGACAAATGTGATCCCCAGCTCGTTCTTCATGCGGATGAGCTCGTACTGCATCTCCTGCCGGAGTTTCAGATCCAGCGCGGAAAGCGGCTCGTCCAGAAGAAGCACCTTGGGTTCATTCACGATCGCGCGGGCGATCGCGACACGCTGCTGCTGGCCGCCGGAAAGCGAATCGGGAGAACGCTTCTCATGTCCCTCCAGTCCGACGAGTTTCAGGGCATAGGCCACCTTGTCGTCGATGTAGGACTTCGGCATCTTGCGGATCTTCATGCCGAAAGCGATGTTCTCCTTGATGTTCATGTTGGGGAACAGCGTGTACTTCTGGAACACGGTGTTCAGCTGTCTTTTGTACGGCGGCAGGCTCGTAATGTCCGCCCCGTCAAATAAAACGCGCCCCGAGTCTGGCTTGACGAAACCGCCAAGGATACGGAGCGTAGTCGTTTTTCCGCAGCCCGACGGCCCCAGGAGTGTCAGGAATTCATTCTCATGAATATCCAGGCTCAGATCATCGAGGATCATCTGTCCGTCGTAGCTTTTGGAAATGTGTTCCAGCTGGATAATGGTCTTGGTCTTCAACTCATAAACCCTCCTCTTCAAGGAACCGGTCACCCGGGTCTCCTTCGGCCCTTGAGCCTTATGAGAATATAAGCGTTATTTTATGTAGAAACCCTTGAAAAGTCAATGATTTTTAGGGCTCCGTGGACATTCTTTTTAAATGTTGTATAATGTGCGGAGGAGGTGTGGCATGGACATCCGGAAGATCGACGCAAAAACGATTGCTTTTGACGAGGGAGGCGTGCGTTTCTTCCTGCTTCTCGGCACGGAAAAGGCGCTTCTCATTGACAGCGGCATGATGACGCGGAACGCGGACGAGCTTGCACGTGAAAAGACCTCTCTCCCGCTGGAACTTCTCCTCACGCACGCGGACCGGGACCATATCGGTTCGAATGCGGCATTTCCCTGTTTCTACATGCATCCCTCCGAAGCCTCAAACTATTACAACGGAAACCGCGGCACAGGCCGTTTCATCCCTGTCTGGGAAGGCGACGTTCTGGACCTTGGCGGACGGCCGCTTGAGGTCATCCATCTGCCCGGCCACACCCCCGGAAGCATCGCCGTTCTGGACCGGAATCACCGCCGGCTCTTTTCCGGAGACCCCATACAGGACGGGCGGATCTTCATGTTCGGCGTCCAGCGGGAAATGCACGCCTACCGGGAAAGCCTTCTCCGGCTGGAAGCCAGAAAGAACGAATTTGACGAAATCTTTCCTTCACACGGCACATGCCCGGTCGGCACAGATCTCATCATGAAACTCTATGATGCGTCCGGCCGGATCCTCGAGGGCAAGTCCAATGGATGCCCCGCCGAGGTCCACGGAAACAAAATCTCCGTCCATGATTTCGGATTTGCATCCTTCCTTTGTAACCCTGATTCCGAAGAGGAAACTCCATGAAAACACGTTTATTGAGAAGCCTGGCGGCTCTTGCTGCCATGTTGATGGTACTCTCCGCCCTCTCCTGTCAGAACGCAGGGCAGAATACGGAAGCGCCTTCCCAGGCGCCCTCCCGGACGGAATCGCCCGAAAGCGCGGATCCCGAAGGAAGCGACAAACCCGTCAGACTGCCGAAGGAAGCCGACGCCATGAAGGCCGCGCTGACCGAGGCAGACGGTTATCCGGTCTATCAGTATGGAGAGAAGGGCCTTCCGGGTTATGAGAAAGCCGACTATACCTCTCTATACGCTGAATACGGCAAGGACATTACCCTGGCTGACGTTCTGGAAGATCCCGATACGGGACTGGCCTATATCATGGCCGAAGGCCGGAAACTGCCTCTCGGCCTGGATTTCCTGTCCCGTGCCATGATCTATAACTGCACGCCCTCCGGAGATTACCCGTCCGAAGAAGATGCGTATTGTGCCTGGTGGCGTTTTTATGCGGCACGCTGGAATCTTCTGCTCCCGGAGATCCCGCTCTACGAAGAACCCGCCGTCATGCTGTACCGCTCCGAGCTTTCAGGTCCGGACAGCCATCCCGTCAGCGCGGAAAGGAGTCTTTCCAACGCGCTTCTCTACTGGAACACCAAAAAGGAATCGGACCGCATCATCATCGGAACGCCGGAGTCTTTCGCCGGGCAGTTCCGCTATCCGGCCTATAAGAAAGAGACCGAAGCCGGGCCGGATCTCACGGTAAACGAACTCACGAACGGCCTCGAGCTGGTCACGCTTTCAGAGGACGGCCGCCCGGTCTTTAACCGTACTGTGGTCCACGACCATGAAGAGAAGGAAAATGAGGACGGCAGCCGTACCTATACGATCACGCTTTGGGAGGATCTTCGCTTCTCGGACGGCACGCCCGTCACCGCGAAAGACTATCTGGCTTTCCCGCTGGCTTTTTTAAGCGCCGTGGGACACGAGGCGGATTCCTCCTTCTATGAAAAGGCCGCTTATCATTTCACCGGGGAGGACACTTTCCGCTTCTATGAAGGCGGCGGAAGCACGTCCGAGCCGGAAGGCGTCTTCTCCGGCGTACGGCTTCTAAGTGAGAAGACATTTTCTCTGACGGTGGCCTCTTCAGACCTTCCGGATGCAAATGCGCTCTCCGCGTTACGCCTCACGGCTCAGTATGCACCGATGTGGCTCGGGGATTCCGAGATCCGTGACGACGGAAAGGGATGCTATCTCACGGAAGACTTCTATGAGAGAGCGCCGGACGGGCATTATACGGCTGCCGGCCGTCTCAGGGCGTCGGCCGGAGATCCCGAAACACTCATGCTGTATCCTTTCTCGGGTCCTTACGTGGTGCAGCACTATTCCGGAAATGCGCCTCAAAGCGTCATTTTGGCAAAGAACGAATACTACGCAGGCGATATGCGCGGGCAGAAAGCCTCTATCGAAACGGTCATTCTGAAGACCGTTCCGGACCATGAGGTGTTCCGCCAGCTTGAAGACGCTACGCTGGATGTCTACACCGGCATCAAAGACCTCGAGATCATCCGTGAAGCCGCGGCTTTCGCGGAAGGCTCTCAGGGCACGGTCAAGGCCGCTTCCTACGGACTCGGAAAGACAAACGTGCTGCATTTCCGCGCAGATCTCGGCCCTGTACAGTTCCAGGAGGTCCGTCAGGCGCTGGCTTTCCTTCTGGATCGAAAGGCGCTCCTCGGGGAACTGGCCGGCGGACTGGGAATCGCGCCGGACGGGCCTTATACAGAGAACAGCTTCTACAAGAAAGCGGTTCAGAACGGTCTGCGGCTTCAGTCTTACCCGAAAAATGAGGCCCAGGCCAGGCTTCTTCTGGAGGAAGGCGGATGGGTGTACAACGCGCACGGCGGTCCCTATGTGTCCGGCGTCCGTTATAAAAAGATCCCGGCTGAGCTTCTGAACGGCAAAAACCGTGCGTACACGGCTTCTGACGGAAGTGTTCAGACCTATGAAAAGGACGGCTTCTTTTACATGCCGCTGGCCGTCAATTTCTTTGCCGTGAAAGACACGTTCCTCAGTGAAAATCTCAAGGCGCTTCTTCAGGATGAAGCGCTGAAATCCGCCGGAATGCTCGTTCAGGTGACCGACGCCAGTTTTAAAGAGGCCATGGACGAACTGTACGAGCGTCCGCTCTCCGGTTATTACAGAGGCCTTCCGCTCTACTGCGCCTTTGACGCGTTTACCAGAGAATATGCGGTTTCTCTTGAAGATGATTCGGTCCGCTTCAGCATCGATCCGGAAGAATTTGAACTCTTCAACGAGAACTTCTTCCGCGATCCGGCGGATATCATCTGGCTGAAATAAACATTTTCTACGTGACGGAATGAAGTGAGGGAGAATCATGAAGAAGATCCTGTTGATCGGGACAGGCGGCACCATCGCCTCGAAGTATTCGGAGAAAGGCCTGAGCCCGGCGCTCTCGGCCGAGGACATCGCATCCTACGTGCCCGACGTCAAAAAACTCTGTCTTCTTGAAACCGTTCAGCCCTTTTCGCTGGACTCCACCAACGTCGGGCCGGAACAGTGGCTCGCGCTTTCGGCGCTCATCGAAGCGCATTATGCGGAGTTTGACGGTTTCGTGATCACGCACGGAACGGACACCATGGCCTACACCGCCGCGGCGCTCTCCTATCTCGTCCAGCATTCTCCGAAGCCTGTGGTGCTCACGGGCGCGCAGAAGCCCATTGATCTGCCGGACACAGACGCGCGGACCAATCTTCTGGACTCCATCCGTTTCGCCCTCGACGAGCGTTCTTCGGACGTTTCAATCGTCTTCGGCGGACAGGCGCTCTCCGGAACCCGCGCGAAGAAGGAGCGTTCCAAGAGCTACAACGCTTTCTCCAGCATCAATTATCCGCCCGTGGCGATCCTTCAGGAGGACCGCATCGGTTTCTATATCGACGGAAAAAACGAAGTGTATGACGCGCCGGTATTTTTCCATGATCTGGACACGAAAGTCTTCCTGCACAAACTGATCCCCGGCGACGACGGCACCGTGCTCCGGCTCATGCGGAACGCGGTGGATGCGGTGGTCGTCGAGTCCTTCGGCGTCGGCGGACTCCCGGAAACCGGCGGGGACGGATATTTTGAGGCCGTGTCCGAATACATTTCCGAGGGCAAACAGGTCGTCATGGCCACGCAGGTGGTGCATGAAGGATCCGATATGTCCATTTATGAGGTCGGCAAACGGATGAAGAGCCGTTTCGACCTGCCGGAATCCTACGACATGACGCTGGAGGCGTGTGTGACCAAGACCATGTGGGCGCTTGCCGTAAGCCGCGATCCCGCCGAATTCCGCCGCCTTTTCTACAAGCCGGTCAACCACGACCTCCTCTTCGCCCCCAAGAGCTAATGCGGCGGTTAATCACGACCCCTTCTTCGCTCCCAAGAGCTAATGCGGCGGTCCATCACGACCCCTTCTTCGTCCCCAAGAGCTAAATCGGCGGTCAAAAAAGCGGCGAAGGCCCAATCTGGATCTTTTCTCTGGAGCGTTTTTTGCGATTTTCGCGAAAAGCGCTCCACTTGCATTCATCTCCAGAGCGTAAATATCCATTTCCCCAAAATACGCTCCTTCCTCATCCATTTTGAAAGAGCGCTTTTCAAGAAAATCTGACATATGCACTCCTTTCAGGGTCGGGAACAGAGCGCTTTTGAGGAAAACTTGATTTTAGACTCCTTTCACGCCGGAACCAGAGCGTTTTTTTACGATAAGCAAGTTTTACACTCCCCCCGACAAATCAAGAATCCCGCTTTCACACTAAAGCAGAATTCTTGGCCGCCCCGGCAGTCGTTCAACGGCCAGCCGCAGTGTGGTCATAGTGCTAAGCGAACGATTAAGCGGAGACCCCTATTCGTTCCCGAGTTGTGTCGAAGGGCCCAACTGAAAAAATCCAACTGTCTGAGTGCCGAAGGCACGAGTTGTGGATTTTTTCAGTTCTATATTGGCCCGGGAGACAGA
>DBVJ01000026.1:172-414 GCA_002308115.1 Lachnospiraceae bacterium UBA1267 | reverse complement strand
GCGGCGGGGCGCTGGCAGGCGGCAGATCTCAGGCGGCGGGGGTGGGGCGTAAAATATTCCGCGGTGAGGGGGTTGTTTTTATCTGAGCTTTCAGATAAGATGTGAATTGAAGAGACTTCGTAACAAGTCGCATCAGGTGAAAGGCTTATGGTTTTCGCCCTTTTTTTGCGCCCTATGGACTTATTCGAAGCGCTCGAGTACTTACTAGGGAGGAATTATGTCGAACGGTTATTTCACCATCA
>DBVJ01000026.1:0-146 GCA_002308115.1 Lachnospiraceae bacterium UBA1267 | reverse complement strand
TATCTGCCCGGTTCAAAGGAGCGTCAGGAACTGAAAGCGGAACTTGAGAAACAGGCTTCGGAAGTCGTCCGGATCCCGCTCATCATCGGCGGCAGGGAGATCTACACAGAGAAGACCATAAAGGTCACGATGCCGCATGATCACGA
>DBVJ01000106.1 GCA_002308115.1 Lachnospiraceae bacterium UBA1267 | reverse complement strand
TGGCCTCTGACTTGCTTTTGGGGCGGCTAAAAAACATGTGCCGGGGGATTTTAGACGCCCTGTTGGGCCTCTGGCTCGCTTTTGGGGCGGTTAAAAAACACTATGGCGGACACTCGTAGACGCCCCGGCCCTCTTGAAACCCTCCTTGGGGGCCGCGAGATTTCAGGAAATGCGTGGTAATAGACGCCCTGAGAGGTGAGATTGTCCTTCCGGCGAACATTTTTGAAGGAATGGCGAGTTTTGGATGCCGGTTTCGGCCTTTTGATCATGTCTCCGGCAAACATTTTAACGGAAACCGCGAGTTTTGGATGCCGGTCACTCCACGCAGGCCGTCATTCCGGCAAACATTTTGGAGGAAACAGCGGATTTTGGATGCCGCGACGCGTTCTCGACCCGAAACGAGAAATAGTTTGAGGGAGGATCGTATATCATGCCGCCAGGGCTTTCCGAAAGGTTCGAATTGCGGTATAATCAAGAAAAAATCAACCAGGGAGTGAATGCCTCTGGGCTTTCCTCCCGAAAGGGGCGAAATGGCAAAGCTTGTTGAATGTATCCCGAATTTCAGCTGCAGCAAGGAGCGGTCTCCCGAGGTCTACGAGGCGCTTGTGAAGGTCGCGGAGGGTGTGCCGGGCTGTACGCTTTTCGACGCGCAGACGGACGGCGACCACAATCGTTCGGTTTTTACGATGATCGGTTCGCCGGAAGCCATTGAAGAAGTGGCTTTTCAGCTGACGAAGAAGGCGGCTGAGCTGATTGACATGCGTGAGCATCAGGGCGCGCACAAACGCATGGGCGCCACAGACGTCATCCCATTTGTCCCGCAGATGGACGTGACGGTGGCGGACTGCGTGGCCATGTCGAAGCGTGTTGCCAAGCGTATCTGGGAAGAACTTCAGATCCCCTGCTTCCTGTACGAAGATTCCGCAACGAGCCCGAACCGGAAGAATCTCGCCACGATCCGGAAAGGCGAGTTTGAAGGTATGCCGGAGAAGCTCCTTCAAGAAGAATGGGCGCCTGATTACGGCGAGCGCAAGATCCATCCGACCGCAGGCGTGACCGCGGTAGGAGCCAGATTCCCGCTGGTCGCATTTAACATGAACCTCGCAACGCCGGACGTTTCCATTGCGAAGAAGATCGCGCGTACGATCCGCGCCTCCTCCGGCGGCTTCAGAAGCTGCAAGGCCATGGGTTTCAAACTGGAGGACCGCGGCATGACGCAGGTCTCCGTCAACATGGTAAATTACGAAGACACCCCGCTCTGGCTGGTCTATGAGACGGTCAAGACCCTTGCGGAGCACTGGGGCACGCACATCGTAGAAAGCGAGCTGGTCGGCCTCACGCCGGCAAAAGCCCTGGCGGATACCGCGGAATACTACTTCAACATCAAAGATTTCGACTGCAAGAAGCAAGTCATTGAGTATCATCTGATCGATCTGGCGCAGGGACTTCAGCCGAAGGTCAAAGAGCCGGAACTCTCCGATCTCACTGTCCGCGGCTTTGCGGATCTCGTAGCCTCCGACGCGCCTGCTCCGGGCGGCGGATCCGTCGCGGCCCTTTACGGTGCCATCGGCTCCGCGCTGACCGCCATGGTCGCGGGTCTCACGCAGGGCAGGAAGAAGTACGCCGCTTTTGCGGAAAATGCATTTGCCGTCCAGGCAAAATGCATGGATCTCAAGGAGCGTTTCCTAGACGTCATGCACCGTGACACGCTGGCTTTCAACGTCGTTTCGAAAGCCTACGGCATGCCGCGCGACACCGACGAAGAAAAGGTTGCGCGCCGCAGTGCGATCCAGGAAGGCCTCAAAGGCTGCACCAAGACGCCGCTTGAGATGATGGAGCTCTGCGAGGAGGCGATTGCCTTCACACGTTCTCTCCTCTCTGTCGGCTTCAACGAGACTTCCGCCTCCGACCTCGGCGTTTCCGTCCTCTCCTTCCAGTCCGCCGTCCAGGGTGCCTGGCTGAACGTCCTCATCAACCTCGGCTCCATCAAAGATGAGACCTTCGTTTCGGAATACAAGGCGAAGGGTCAGGGCATCCTGGAGCGTGTGCTTAAAGAGGCCGCCGATCTGTACGGCGAGATCACAAAGAAGATCGAAGGGTGAACAGACGCCAAGAGTACAGAAACTCCCCCTGTATCCTTCATAAGTTCTCATAAAAAGAGACTCCCGGAAGACCTGCTTCCGGGAGTCTCTTTTATTCAGAACTGTAAAATCAGACGAAACAACGCTTTCGTCCATTTATCCAAAGATCAGTCCAACAACAATGCATCCGCTTCCAATGAGATACAGTATCAGAGGCACCCCGTACCCTTCTTTTTTCGGGAATCTGTTCCAATCACATTGTTCCGGAGTCATTTTTTCCTTGCGGGCTTCCTGATAAGCGCAAAACACATGACGCCATTGTAGACGGTATCCCAAAAACCAGTATGTGCCATAGAGAATCATTCCTGTCCCAAAAGTGATCAGAAAAGCGTTCTTCGAAGACAGGAGCACGCCAAGCAATATACTCAGGGTCAGAATGAGAAAGATCCCTCCGTATCGGTACAGTAATGCCATCAGGATGATCCGTTTTTTTCCCTTTTCTGACATAGGAAAATATCACCTGCCCTTATCCGGCCTTCCTGGCCGCCCTCTTCGCACGGAGCGCATTGACTCCTTTCATCAGCATGAAGAAGATGAAGGCGCCGAGCGACAGCGCAAAGAGATAGATCGGCGTACAGACGTACCAGCCATAGTTCTTCGCAATGTCTTTAAAGACGATGATGGGGTTCTCCCTCGGACCGACGTAGAACATGTTGATGTCGCCGTCCGCTGCCTTCCAGAAGATCAGGTTGATGCAGAAAGCGATCACAGACAGGCACAGGAATACGATGACCGCGCGCCAGTAAGTCTTGATCTTCCACTGCATTTCCGGGCGGAAGGCGATCATGAGGCCGACGAAGACCAGCATCATGTGCCAGACGTAGGCGTGCAGCGTCAGCGTCCAGTATTCATGATTCAGACCGGAGGGTTCGGTAAATGCCACGGCGCCGCTCATCAGGTTGAAGATCGCCATAAAGTCCAGCGTGGCACGGCGAAATTTGCCTTCCGGCAAAAATGCGCCGAGGAGGCAGAAATACATCGGCACCGAGCAGAGTTGGAAGGGGAAGACCCACCATTTAAACTGACCGATGGGCACGGGTGTGTCGATCGCGTACACGTAGAAAGAGATCTTGTAGATCTCCGTGAGGATCAGGAAGAAGCCGCAGAAGGCCAATACGGCGCGGAACTTCCGGTCAGAGGCTTTGGCCATCCGAAGCGCAAGGAACACGGACAGCGCGCCGAAGACCAAGACGAAACCCAGGTGGAACCAGCCGTAGGGCTTCGGCGGCTCCA
>DBVJ01000081.1:8393-16149 GCA_002308115.1 Lachnospiraceae bacterium UBA1267 | reverse complement strand
GGCTCGCCGGGACGGATCTTCTTGTACAGCTCGAGCATGCCTTCGGCGTAGCTCTTCGTACGGTCCTTCTGAAGCGTCGTCATGATCTTGGGCTCTTCGCCGAAAAGCGCCACGATCTCCTCGTCGCTTCCAAGTCCAAGAGCGCGCACCAGCACCGTGATCGGCACTTTGCCGATCCGGTCCACACGCGCGTAGAACACATCGTTGGAATCGGTCTCGAATTCCAGCCAGGCGCCCCGGTTCGGGATGATCTGGCTCGAGAAGAGTTCCTTGCCGATCTTGTCGTGATCGATCTTGAAATACATGCCGGGGGAGCGGACGATCTGAGAAACGATGACGCGCTCCGCACCGTTGATGACAAACGAACCCGTGTCGGTCATTAAAGGCAGATCGCCCATGAAGATCTCATGGTCTTTGATCTCGCCGTTCTGCTTGTTGTAAAGCCGTACCGTGACTTTGAGAGGCGCCGCGTATGTCGTGTCGCGCTCTTTGCATTCCTCGATGGAATACTTGACCTCGTCTTTGCAGAGACGGTACTCGCCGAACTCCAGGGAGAGCTGGGAGAAGCTTTCGCCGATCGGGGAAATGTCATCGAAGACTTCCCGGAGGCCTTCCCGAAGAAACCATTCATAGGAATTCTTCTGGACCTCGATCAGGTTCGGCATCTCAAGCACATCCTGATGGCCGGCAAAACTCATTCTGATGTTCTTGCCGGATTTGATCTGATGGATTTTGTTTTTTTCCATGGATACGTTTGCTCCTGTTCTGTCTGTGATCTACAGCGCTTAAGGAAGCGGGATTTGGGCTGTTTCCTTAGGTTTTGCAGGCCTTCTGCAGCTTTCTTTAGGGTAGAAAATTGCGCCATTAGGGCAATTTTCCACAGTAAAGCGAATAGCATCTTAGCACAACAGAAAACCTGCGTCAAATACTTTTTGTAAAAATTTGAAAAGTTTTTAAAATTCCTTCACAAGTCTTGCCCGCGGAGTATTTTTTATCATATAATGAAAGAAATCAAAAAATACCTCTGAAGGAGGAATAAACATGGTCAATAACCGACTGATCTGCCCGGCCTGCAAGAATGTCTTTGATACGGCTGTGATGCCCCCGAACCAGATCCAGTGCCCGAAATGCAGGGCAACGTTTCCGATCCCCTCGCAGGGTCTTCTGAAACTGTACCGCATGGGCAATTTCATGGGATCCGCCGCGCCGGCCAGCATCTACATCAACGAACAGCCCTGCGGCTTCCTGGCGAACCAGGGTTCCATCAACATCCCGCTCAACTACGGCACCTACAAGATCCATATGGCGATGGGGATGAACAGAAGGTGCAACGACCCCGTGATCCAGGTCACGCCCGACAAGCCGCTGCACTGCTACAAGATGCATATCAAGATGGGCGCTTTCTCGAACACGCAGGTGCTGGAAGAGGCCCTTCCGAAGGATATGCCGATGTGAAGCATTAGGCACAATCAGAAAGGAGCAGAAACATGGCGCTGAAGGATGAATGGAAAGAGACCGGGAAAGGCCTTGGAGAGGCATTCGCAGGGCTCGGAAAGACATTGGTCCGTTCCGGCAAGACCGCGGTCGACAAAGCCGTCGACTGGGCGGAGGACGACGAGAAGAAGGCCGAAGAAGCCGCTTCAGAAGTGAAAGAAGCTGCGGAAGAGGTCAAAAAGGAAGCTGAAGAAGCGAAGGAAGAAGCCGAAAAGGATTCGAACGTCTTCAACGATGGCTCCTGGCGCGAGACCGGCAAGGGCCTCGGGCAGGCATTTGCAGGCCTTGGAAAGTCCATTCTGGAATCCGGCAAGACCGTGGTCGACAAGATCACGAACAAGGACGAGGAGAAGAAGGAAGAAGCCTGAGGCTCTTTCTCCTTCATTGAAAAAACGGAGAGCGGCTCCTTTCGGGGTCCGCTCTCCTCTCATATTTCAAATCTTTTTTAAACTGTTGTAACGAAAGGCCCTTTTTCTGCATATACGGAATGAAGCGGTAAGGAGGAAAGCCCGTTGAAGCCCATGGAAGAGATCTACAAGGAGTATGCGATGACCGTTTACCGGTTTCTGCTTTCGCGTACGCACAACGAAGATCTCTCGGAGGAGCTCACGCAGGAGACTTTTTATCAGGCCATCCGGACCGTAAACCGTTACGACGAAACGTGCAAAGTGTCCACCTGGCTTCTGGGCATTGCGAAAAATGTGCTCCTAAGCTACCGGCGGAAGCACCCGGCCACGGAGGACATCGCGGATCAGGAGATCCCGGTGGAATCTGCGGAAGATGCGGTCATAAGGTCTTCTGAACGAGTGGAACTTCTGCGGAAACTTCATGCGCTGGAAGAACCCAGGCGAGAGGTCGTCTACCTCCGGGTCTTCGGAGGTCTCTCCTTTCGGGAGATCGGGGACATTTTCGCAAAGACGGAAAACTGGGCCCGCGTGACCTTCTATCGTGCAAAAGAACAGTTGAGAAAGGAACTAAGTGATGAGCAGGATTCCATGTGAAGTGGTAAGGGACCTCTTCCCCTCCTATATCGACGGCCTCACGAGCGAGACGTCGAACAAGGAGATCAGCGAACATCTTCAGGAATGTGAAGAATGCCGGAAGATACTGGCATCAATGAAGGGCGAGGAGGAAGCCTTCGTGCCGGAAGAGACCGACAAGAAGGAAATCGACTATCTCAAGAAGAACCGGCGGAGGACATTCATGATCGTTTTGTTCAGCATCCTGGGAGTGCTTTCACTGGCCATTCTTCTCATTGCGCTCCGGTTCTTCGTGATCGGAGACAAAGGCCGGGAAAACGGATTCGCCTGGACCTGTGAAGTCAGCGGAAGGACGGTAACGCTCCGTGCCAAAACGGCTCAGGAAAGCGCCACCTCGGTCGGCGCCGTCCGCTACGAGGAAAAGGATGGCGTGATCATCGTTACAGCACGCTCCACACTGGCCAGTTTTCTGCATAAGGGCGGATATGAAGGGACCTATACCGCGTCCTCCGACATCCGCCAGGTCCGTCTCGGAGACCGGATCCTTTGGGACGAGGGAAGCAGGATCACGTACGCCGTATCTAATCTCTGGGCAAGCCGTCATGCTTACGTAGGGGATATGCCTGCCAACAACCGAAGCGCTTTGGCGCTGAACATTTATGACGTATTTGGCCCCTATACAAATGAGCTGGAAACGAAAGAGGCTCCTTACGGATGGAAGATCCTGCTCCGTTATGATCCCGCCGAGGACCCGGACATCACGAACGAAGAGTCCATGCGGAAAGCGGCTTATCTTCTGATCGCCGCTATCGGCAATCTGGACCGGGTCACCTTCTCCTATCCCGTGCATGAGGCGCCGATGAAGGATTTCACCGTTACAAGGGAAGAAGCCGATGCATTCTTCGGTCAAAGTGTCCGTACTTGCATGGACAGTCCTAAAATACTGGAAGATCTGTATCAGAAGACCGGATGGGCACATGTCGTAATCGCAAGGCGAGCACGCGCAGTGATGCCGCCCTGGTTTGGAGTCGAGGAGACCATCGCTCCCTGACGAACTACGGGCGAATCTCCCGGCATAAAAAACCTCCCGGTCTTACAGCCGGGAGGTTTTTTCGCCATGCGGATCACGGATCACACGTCGAACAGGCTTCCGCCGATGAACTCGCGCATGATGGAGTTCTTGGGCACCTGCTCCGAAGGGATCGCGAGGAAGTAATCCAGGAACTTGAGGAGCCGCTTGGCTTCCACATATTCCGGCGAGGTCTTCGGCACGCTGTACAGAAGCGGCTCTGCGTAGGGCTTCAGCACCGAGAGTTCATAGATCAGCGCGGAGTTGACCATCACGTCGCAGGATTCCTGATATGGGAAGATGTTCTTCTCTTCGCCCCTTCTCACAGACTCCCAGCGCGAGATCGTATCCTGCGCGGAGTAGCCGCGGGTCTTGGCATCCCGGACGATGCGGCGGAGAAGTCTGCCGTCGGTCGTGGGGATGCGGTTGTGTTCGTCGATGTTCAGCTGCTGAAGCGCGGAAATGTAGATCCGGTACTTCCGGTCGGCTTCGATGCCGGGCGTCAGCGCGTCGTTCAGGCAGTGGATGCCTTCGAGGATAATGACGTCCTCCGGCCCGAGTTTCAGTGTCTTCCCGCGGAATTCCCGCTCTCCCACCGTGAAATTATAAGTAGGAAGATCAACCTTTTCGCCCCTGAGAAGCCGTTCCAGCGTCTCCGTGAGGAACTCGCGGTCCACGCAGTCCAACGCCTCGAAATCCGCCTCTCCTGTTTCCGGATCGATCGGATATTCCGCCCGGTTCCTGAAGAAATCGTCACAGGCGATCGGATGGGGCCTGAGGCCCTGGGCCATGAGCTGGATGGAAAGCCGGATGGAGAACGTGGTCTTGCCGGAGCTAGAGGGTCCTGCAATCATCACGATCTTTTTCCCGCTCTTCGCGATCTCCTCAGCAACGTCGCCGATCTTTTTTTCCAGGAAAGCCTCCTGAAGGAGCATGAGCTCTTCCGCCCCGCCTTCCACGATACGGTTGTTGAGGCTCCCGACCGTGCTGAGTCCCAGTTTATCGTGCCATTTGGCGGACTCCAGAAGCGTCCGGAACAGTTTTTCCTGCGGCTTGAAGGGCTCGATCGCATGCGGATTCGACGTCCTCGGTGTCTGTAAAAGGAAGCCTTCGTGATAAGGCGTCAGTTTAAAGCGGATCAGATAGCCGGTCGAAGGGACCAGGTAAGCATAGTAATAATCGATGCAGTTATCCAGATGATAGAGTCTGGTCTCGGAAGCACGGCGGAATTCGAAGAGGTCGGCTTTGTCCTTGAGCCCCAGCTGCCGGAAGATCCGCACCGCCTGGCTCGTCGCGACAGAATCCTTCTCAAAGGGAATATCCTCTTTCACAAGTTCCTGCATCCGATTTTCGATCTTCGCGATCGTTTCCTCGTCGATCTTCCGCCCTTTGAGACAGCAGTAGATGCCGTTTGAAATCGAAAAGTCCACGTAAAAATATTTCAGAAGGTCTCTGGCTACGTCCAGGAAGGCCTTGACCATGAGGAAGATCACGCTCCGCTCATAGGTGGAATTGCCGGCCTTGTCGGCGATGGTGACAAACGAGAGTTCTCCTCCGTCATGAATGGTGTGATGAAGCTCACGGAGTTTCCCGTTGTGGACAGCGAGCACGATCTCGCTGGTGTAATGTTCCTGAAAATCCCGGGCGATCTGCTGTAAGGTCGTATTCTCGGGATAGTTGCGGGTCTCCCCTAAGACAGTTACTTTAGACATACTGTTTCCTTTCATTCATATCGTTCAAAGCGCTTCCCCGTGAAGCACTGTTATGGGCACTGAAAATGTGCGGAAAGTTCTTCGGGCAGAACGATCCGTGCTATGACCTCTTCCGGCTCGCCGCCCTCCAGACAAAGGCTTAACGCATAACCCTCCGGTGCAGGCAGTTCCGGGAAGAAGCACGGTCTTTCCGCGGTCCTCCGGAGTCCCCCGATGCCCTCTCCGGTCATTTTCACATAGGCTTCCTTTCTTGTCCAGATCCGGGCAAAGGCGGAAGCATCAAAGGCCTTTTCCGAAGCGCAGCAGGTTTCCCGGGAGTACACTTCATTGCGCTCTTCTTCCGTAAAAAACTTTTCGGCGATCAGGCGGAAGCTTTCTTTCTCCTCACGGTATTCCTCGGTATCGATCCCGCATCTTCTTTGTGAAACAACGAGCGCCGCGAGCATGCCGGCATGCGACAGGCTGAAAGCCAGTTCAGGATATTCCGGAAAGTAAGGCTTTCCTGCGGACTCATACGCCATATCCTCATCGCTGAGGCCGGTTACGTACCGAAGAAGAAGCCCTGCGCCGAGAGAGCGGATACGGTCCTCCCGGAAACGATACTTGTCTGCGCGGAGGCGTCTCCCCAAAGATGCATAACTCCGCATTTTTTCAAAGAGCTCCGGATCTTTCAGAAAGTCCAGTTCCAGAAGATAAACCTGCGTGCTCATAGGGCGCTCTCCTCCTTCGGGGGCAGTTTGTCTTTTTTCTTAAGCGGCACATTTTTCGGAAGCCGGAATCCTTTCAGGATACCGAGACCGGTGAAGGTCAGAATAAGCAGCGATCCCACCGTGATGAAACTCATATAATTCCGGCTGATGATGTCGTAAGGGGTGAAGTTCATAAGCGGATAGACCGCCGTCGCGATGGATGCAAAGAAAACCGGATAGCAATGCCACGGGACCATTTCCGAACCGTAGACACCCATGGTCGTGGTCAGTAAAGACAGGCGGATGCCGAATTTCTCCCGGTCTTCGGGGTTCGTGATCTCGAGGTTATCGTTTGCGATGTCACGGAGCACCGGGGACAATGTCACGGCCTGCGCCGATTCGTCCGCAAGCGCCATGTTGCCGACAAAGGCCAAAACGCCGCACCAGCCCATGAGCATGTTGGAGTTTTTCGAGGCCTTGACGGCCAGTTTGGCCAGCGGGTCGAAGACGCCCATGGCGTCCATGATGCCGCCGAAGGCCGCGATCCAGAGCATCATGATGACCGTCCAGTTGCCGGCATCCGAATAGCCTTTGAGGATCAGATCGTTCAGCCACTCGTTGAAGCCCACCGTGCCCGCGATGGTTCCAAGAAGAAGCGACGAGACCATGCCCGCACCCAGGCACAGCAGCGTGTTCATTTTGAACAGGCTCATCACGATGACCACAAAAATGGGCAGGACAAGGTAAACCGGCACCCCGTCCCGGACCTGTGTGAGGAGTTTCGCGGCGGAAGGACGGGTGACCGCGAGATTATCCACCACCTCCGCCGGGATCTTTGTCATGGCGGTCGAGAGGTCTCCGCGCACATTGGAGAGGCCAAGCCCCAGACCCACGAAATAAAACACCACCATGGAGATGGCAAGGCAAAGGATCGCCCAGAGCATATGGTTCCGGACGCGGGCCTGAACGGAAACGCCCTGAAGTTCCGAAGCCAGCGCCACATTTCCGGAAATGAAACTCGTGTTGTCGCCGAAGCATGCGCCGCCCGCGACGGCACAGACTGTCAGCACCGGATCGCCGCCCACGATATAGCTGAGCCAGAGGAAGATCGGCGCGCTTGCGGCAAATGCGCCCCAGGAGGAACCGATGGAGAAGGACAGAAGCGCCGTCACGAACAGCGCAACCGGCGCAACCGAACGGCCGGTCATGCCGCCCGCCATACAGATACGGATCAGCGCGGCGCCGACACCCGCTGCCATGAAGCACTCCGCAAGGCCATAGGTGAACATCAGGATGAAGAAGATCATGACGATCTTTCTGGCGGCTTTGACGCCGGGCTTGATCGCCTCGGTGAAATTCGCCCGTCTGAGGAACATGTAGACACATGCGGCAAGGAAGGCGGCGATCGGCGCGGCCGCGAGAAGATCCAGCCTGAACACGACCACCATCACGATGAACGCAACCAGCGGCACGAATTTCAGGATCGCCGTAAAGGTATTGTCTTTGCGGGGTTCTTTCGCCATTTTCTTCTCAGTGTTCTTCTCTTCGTCTTTCAAAGACTCTTTTGCCATGTTCCTCTCCGTCCCCAGACCTCGCCAGCATCTGAGGGGAAATAATTGTACTATAAAATCAGCCGGATGACCAGTATTCCTTTTTCCGCAATCTTTGAAAAAAAAGATTCTCTCCTCCCCTTTTTGTGCTATGATGTTTTTAGAATAAGCTTCACAAGAAGGAGCCTCCCATGAACGAGATTCCGTGGAACATGTATCCGAGACCTGCGATGAGGCGGGATTCTTTCCTGAACCTGAACGG
>DBVJ01000081.1:0-8337 GCA_002308115.1 Lachnospiraceae bacterium UBA1267 | reverse complement strand
GAACTGTCCATGCTCTCCCGCCGGATCCATCCGGAAGAAGAGCTCATTTACAGAAAGCGCTTCACACTCCCGAACGGTTTCCTTCGGGATCCTTCCGACCGGGTGCTTCTTCATTTCGGCGCGGTGGACCAGAGTTGTAAAGTCACGTTGAATGACTCCCCCATCGGCGCGCATTCCGGCGGTTACAGCCATTTTTCCTTCGAAGTCGGCGCGTCGCTCAATTACGGAGAGGAAAATGAACTGGTAGTCCGCGTGCGTGACAAGCTGGATCAGGCGCCCTGGCCGAGAGGCAAGCAGAAAGAGAAGAACGGCGGCATGTGGTATACGCCGGTCTCCGGCATCTGGCAGACCGTCTGGATGGAGGCTGTCCCGGAACGCTATATCGGAGGCCTTGAGGTCACGACGGAGGGGAATCTCGTCACGGTCAAGGTGGAAAAGGCCGGGCGTTCCGAAGAAGGACTGGTCCCGATGACGCCCGTCGTCGAATTCGGCAGGGAACGGTACCGCGCTTCGGATGGCAGCGTCACGTTTGAAGTGCCAGATCCCGAATACTGGACGCCCGAGAATCCGAAGCTCTATGATTTCGCGGTGCGCATGGGCGATGACCGCGTGGAGTCTTATTTCGCGCTCCGTTCGGTCTCAGTCAAGACGGTCCGCGGCATCCCGCGTCTCTGCCTCAACGGCGAGCCCTATTTCTTCCACGGCGTGCTCGATCAGGGCTACTGGCCGGACGGCATCTTCCTTCCTAAGGATCCGAAAGCCTACACGCGCGATCTCCGGCTCCTCAAAGACTGCGGCTTCAACATGCTCCGCAAACACATTAAAGTGGAGCCGGATCTCTTCTATTATTGCTGCGACCGCATCGGCATCGCGGTCTTTCAGGACATGGTGCAGAACAGCCGCTACAGTTTCTTTACGGATACGCTGCTGCCTGGCGGGCTCGGGGTCCTTAAACACGCAAATGATGAGAAGAAGCACAAGGATCCTGTCACGCGGGCCGCTTTCCGTAAGGGCATGCGGGAGACCGTGGAGCAGCTGAAAAACTTCCCCTGTGTCGTATACTGGACCATTTTCAATGAGGGCTGGGGGCAGTTCGACGGTTCGGCGCTCTACGAGGAGCTTCGTGAAATGGATCCGACGCGCATCATCGACACGGCTTCCGGCTGGTTTGGCGGCAAAGAATCCGACGTCGAGTCCGATCACATTTACTTCGGCAAGATCAAGCCGCCGAAAGAGCGGACGCGCCCGTGGGTGCTCTCCGAATACGGCGGATATGTCTGGCGGGAGGAAGGGCATCTCTACAATCCGGACAAGACCTACGGCTATCGGAACTTCAAGTCGCGGGAGGCCTTTGAAGAAGCGCTTCTCGGACTTATGGAACACAGTGTGCTGGAGAACATCCCGGAGGGCTTGTGCGCCGACGTGTATACGCAGCTCTCCGACGTCGAGGAAGAGCTGAACGGCCTGGTCACTTACGACCGTGTCATCACGAAAGTCAGCCGTGAGAAGATGAAGCGTCTCTTCTCGCCGGAGCGAATCCGGGAAATGTTTGAGAAAACGACGCCAAGGTAAATGGCGGCACACGGACACCCAAGATATCAAAAAGACGGCCCAAGGGCCGTCTTTTTGGCTTTCGCGTGACTGACAAATCAGTCGTGCAGTTTATATCCGCATTTCGGGCAGAAACGTCCGGCTCCGGGAAGCGGGAATCCGCAGTTCGGGCAGAACTTGAACTGAGGCGCCACCTCGCGAACTTCTTCCTTCACTTCCTCGACCGTCTCAGCCGTTTCTTCCTTTACTTCTTCGACTGTTTCGGGCAGAGCCTCTTTCAGTTCTTCAACCGTTTCGGCCGCTTCTTCCTTTACTTCCTCGACCGTTTCAGCCGCTTCTTCCTTTACTTCTTCGACCGCTTCAGGCACAGCTTCTTTCAGCTCTTCGACTGTTTCAACGGCCTCTTCCTTGACTTTCTCAACGGCTTGGCTGGTCTCTTCCCGGACTTCCTCTACCACCGGGACAATTACTTCTTCTGCCTCATCCGCATTCGTTTCCGGAGCTTTCACAAAGACCGGAACAGGCGCAGGCGCAGGAGCCGGCTGAGCTGCAGGCTGCGGCGCGGGAGCGGGCTCCGCCTTAGGCGCATACTGCGGATTCATCTGCGCGCCATACTGCGGCCCGTACTGCTGTCCGTACTGCGGATTCATCTGCGCGCCGTACTGCGGCGCATACTGCTGTCCGTATTGCGGGCCGTACTGCTGTCCGTACTGCGGATTCATTTGCGCACCGTACTGCTGTCCGTACTGCGGGTTCATCTGCGCGCCGTACTGCGGGCCGTACGGGGCACCGTAGGAAGCCGCCTGCGTCTTCTGGGCTTCTTCTTCCCTCTTCTGCCTCAAGGCCAGCGCCTTCTCCTCCGGAGAAAGTCTCTTGTACGGCCGGTTCAGCCAGAGGCCGGCAAAGAGGATCAGAAGCGCGAACTGGAAGCTCAGGAACAGGTAACGCAGTCCGATTGCCAGTGCACCGAAGACTTCAACTTCCGGGAAGTTTGCCCATGCGGAACCGAATTCCCGGCTGAGCACATACACCATCATTTCAGGATTGCCGTCGATCATGGCAAAGGTTTCAAATGTGCCGAAACCCAGATAGGCCAGAATCATCAGAAGTCCCGGGATGAAGCCGATCACCAGAGATTTGTCGGGATTGCCGGTCCCTCTTTTTACCTTTCCGGTCTTGATGATGGAAAGCAGCCAGACCACCAGAAGGAGAATCCATGCTGTAACAAGCATCAGCTCCATGATCAGTCTGACCGTACCGAAAAGGCCTAACGTTCCGCCACCTACCTGACGGAACAGAAAACCAGGATTTGTAATGAGGGTCAGAAGTCTCTTCATAAATACGCTGGCCCCGGTCATCAGCATCGCGATCAGATACATAATATGATTCTTCGTGAACCCGGCAATGATGAATAGCAGGATACCCGTCGTCATCAGTCCGATCGCTATATAATCCCTCGCACTGGCGCTTAGGATGCTGACCCAGGTATTACCATTTTTAAAACCTATTTCCAGAAGAATATGCAGCGCGCCGATGACCGAGAACGTTTCTCTGTCGGAACTCATCCCGACCGTTGTTTCCCGAAGCAGCACGTCATGCGCGATCAGCCCCGCAACGCCGGCCAGCATGACAACAAGAAGGAAGAAGCCCATCAGGACCACTCCTACACTGACTCTCTTTTTCCTTTCCATAGAGAACCCCCTGAATAAATGCAAAGTGAAAGCATTTCGCTCATTTCTTTCGTTTATCTTACACTTCTGCCCTTGACTTTGCAAGAATTACATGATCACGCTTCTTCGGTCAGTTTCTGAAGCAGCGCTCTCAATTCATCCATCGTGGATACTTCGTTCAGTTCCCGCCGGACCTCGGCGGCGTGCTTCTGCCCGGAGAGATACCAGGCGGCGTGCTTGCGCATCTCGAGGATCGCGGTATGCTCGCCCTTAAAGGCGATGAGCATCTTTGCATGCTCAAGGATGGTCTCGCAGATCTCGGGAAGCGCGGGCGGAAGCGGCGTGAGTCCGTCCCGCAGATAAGAAATGATCTCCCGGAAAAGCCAGGGATTCCCCATGGCGCCGCGGGCCGCCATGACGCCGTCGCAGCCGGTTTTTTCGAGCATCAGCGCCGCGTCCCGGGCGGTGAAAATGTCTCCGTTTCCGATGACCGGAATATGTACGGTTTCCTTCACTTTCCGGATGCAGTCCCAGTCCGCCTTCCCGGAGTAGAACTGGGAGCGGGTGCGGGCATGGACGGCGATGAGCTGAACGCCTGAGTCTTCCAGGATCTTTGCGATCTCGAGGGCCTGTTCTTCGCCTTCATCAAATCCTTTTCGGATCTTACAGGTGACCGGAACGGAGACCGCCCGGCAAAGATCCGTGAAGATCTCCCGTACCAGTTTCTGTTCCCGTAAAAGCCAGCTGCCTTCATGGTTTTTCACGATCTTCGGCACCGGGCAGCCCATGTTGAAATCGATGAAATCAAAGCGTTCTTCCAGCGCCTTCGCCTGCTCCGCGATGACATAGGGATCCGAGCCGAACAGCTGAACGCCCAGGGGATGCTCTTCCTCACAGCTCTCCAGAAGCACCTGGGCGTTCTTGTTGCGGTAATGAAGCGCCTGCGCCGAGACCATTTCCGTGTAGAACATCCCGCAGCCCTCCCGCCGGCAGAGCGTGCGGAAAGGGAGGTCCGTGACGCCGGCCATGGGGCCTAAAGCAACCGGGACCTCGATCGTAAGTCCGTTCAATTGGATCGGCTTTGGAAGCATCAGATCTCTTCCTTCAGAAACAGCACACGGTAATAGAGTTCCAGTTGTTCCAGAAGTTCTTTCTTCTCCTGTCTGAGCTTCGAAATACCGAGGCCTGCGTTGATCTCATCATAGTAGAAATCATAGTCGTCCGCGCGGGTCCTTAAGACCAGCGTTCCGTCCGCCAGAAATTCGAGCGTCAGAATGCCGCCGCATTCTTCCGTATACAAGACGCACATCACGTGAAGCTCATCCTTCACGGCCTGGGGAAGGTTCGCGAACTTTTCGTTGAAATAATACTTTTCGTTGTAGGAATTCGCGCCGCACAGAACGTCCGCGCCGAAGTCCTTTTCTTCTCTCCGCTCTTCGTCCATGACGCCCCCTTACTTTGCGATCGAGATCGCGGACACGACGGTGAAGAAGATCAGCACCGCCGCCAGAATGCCGAAAATGATCAGGCGTGTCTTTCGGATCACGCGGTTCCGGTTGTACAGAAGCCCTTCCAGCGCGTACAGGATGGACAGGACGGCCGCCAGGCCGAACTCGATCGGGAACAGGATCGTCAGTTCGCCGGACTTGAAGAACAATACGACCATCAGCACAATGATCGCGACCGAAAGAAGGATCTCGATGACCTCGATCTCAAAACTGCGTCTTTTATTCATGATTCCTCCTCTTTCTGTTTCTCCTGACAAGCCTTGGAAAGGTCCATGCATGTCTGAAGAAATGTCCTGTAATCGGCGAGCCACTCCGGCGCCACTCTGGATGCTGCTGCCCTCAGATTCTCCTCTTCGCGGGCGGGATCAAAGACCGGAAGCCCCAGTTCCCTTTTCAAATCTCCGATGCGCCTTGAGATCTCCATTCTCCTCACAAAGAGCTGCGCCATTTCCTCATCTGTCCGGGTGATCTCTTCGCGCAGAGACTGAAGCGTCGGTCTTTCGGATCTATGCTCATCCATGATCTTGTCCCTCATGGTCTTTCTCCTTTTCATCCTGTAAGAAGCGGACGACTTCTTCCGCGGCTTTCCGGGTGAAGCCGGGAAGCGCTGCAATCTCTTCCGCCGTCGCCTTCCGAAGCGCGTCGATATCTTCGAAACGCCGGATCAGCGTGGTCTCACGCTTCGATCCGATACCCGGGATCCCGGAAAGCACTGACGTGATCGTGCCTTTCGTATGCAGTCCGCGGTGATAGGTGATGGCGAAACGATGGGCTTCGTCCTGTATCCTGGTGATCAGTTTGAAGGCCTCTCCGTGGGTGTCGACGGGAAGTTCCTCATCGTGAAAATACAGCCCGCGGGTGCGGTGTCTGTCGTCCTTTACCATTCCGGCGACGGGGATCGAAAGGCCTTCGTTTCGGAGCACTTCCTCCGCGACGTGCACCTGCCCTTTGCCGCCGTCCATCAGGATCAGGTCCGGAAGATCCGTGCCGAAGCCGTCCTTTTCGGAAGCATTTTCCCCGCGGTGTTTCTCCGAGAAACGACGTCCGAGGACTTCCGCCATGGACGCATAGTCGTCCGGGCCGGAGACCGTACGGATACGGAACTTCCGATAGCTGTTCTTCCGGGCGGAGCCGTCCACGAAGACCACCATGGAGCCGACAGACTCAAAGCCTGAGATGTTGGAAATGTCGAAGGCTTCCATGCGGTGAAGATCCGGAAGTCCGGTCATCTCTTCGAGCTCGCGGACCGCCTTTCTGTTCCGTGCCTCACGGGCCTCAAACCGGCCTTCTTCGCGGTCCAGCATGATGCGGGCATTCCGCTTCGCCAGCTCCATGAAATGCTCTTTTTCGCCCCTTTTCGGGACGATCAGAGACACTTTTCTCCCCTTCTTTCCGGAGAGCAGTTCTGCCGTCAGCGCGTCGTCCGGAATCTCCGTTTCCAGGAAGATCTCCTTCGGGATCTCGGCCGTGGCTGTATAATACTGGCGGACAAAGGCGCCCAGGATCTCGCCCTTCTCTTCGTCCTGAGAGACTTTCAAATGATAATGCTCCCTGCCGATGAGTTTCCCGCCCCGGACGAAGAACACCGACACGATGGCGGTCTGTTCTTCAGGCTTTTGCTGATCTTCCTCGGAAACCGGGACATTGTCCGCGCCCTCTTCCCGAAGGGCCTCTTCAGCCGCCCGTTCCGCGCGGAGTTCTTCTGCCGTTACGGCGGCGATGAAATCGCGGTCGTCCGAGGATTCGAGGTCGGTGATCTTCTGCTGTCCCGAAAGGTGCTCCAAGGCACGCAGAATGTCCCGGCAGCGCATCGCTTCTTCGAAGTCTTCCCTTCTGGAAGCTTCTCTCATCTGCTCCTTAAGATCCCGCTCGATCTCCTTTGAGTCTCCGTCCAGGAAGCGGATGATCTTATTGATATTCTCCCGGTAGGTCTCCGGATCGACCTTACCCGTACAAGGTCCCAGGCAGCGCCCCATATGATAGTTCAGGCAGGGGCGTTCCTTTCCGATGTCGCGCGGAAGCACACGGTTACAGGTACGGAAATGGAACAGTTTCTGGAAGAGTTCCAAAGACTGCTTGACCGCATAGCCCGAGGTATAAGGGCCGAAATAGCGGGACTTGTCTTTCTTCACGAGTCTGGTCTGGAAGACGCGCGGATAAGTTTCCGCGACAGTCACGCAGATGTACGGGTAGCCCTTGTCGTCCATGAGCATGGTGTTGTAGGGCGGCCGGTATTCCTTGATCAGGTTGCATTCCAGAACCAGGGCTTCCAGCTCGGAATCGGTCACGATGTATTCGAACCAGGCGATCTTCTGGACCATTTTCATGATCTTCGCGCTCTTGGGCCTGGAGTCGAAATACTGCTTCACGCGGTTCTTGAGCCGGATCGCCTTGCCCACATAGAGGATCCCGTCGGATTCGTCATGCATCAAGTAAACTCCCGGACGGGCCGGGAGTTTCTTGAGTTCTTCCTGAATGTCAAAATCCGGACGCGGGGTCATGGGGCCCTCTTACTCCTTATCAGTTCTTTCAGGATCCTTTTCTTCTGTCTGTTCAGGCGTATCGGACGCAGCGGAATCTTCCGGCGTCTCCTCTGCCTTCTTCTCTTCGATGAGACGCGCCGCCTGTTCGTCGCGGCACTTATGGAAGATCTCCATGAATTCCGCGCCGGTGATCGTTTCGCGTTCGATCAGGAAGGCCGCGATCTTGTCCAGCGTCTCGCGATTCTCGGAGAGCAGTTTCTTCGCTTCGTTGTAGCAGTATGCCAGAAGCTCCTTCACTTCACGGTCGACCTCTGCGGCGGTGGAATCCGCGCAGTTCATGATCTTCCGCTGATCCAGATACTGGCTCGTGGTCTGCTCCAGCTGCATGAGACCGAAGTAATCGGACATGCCGTACTGGGTGATCATGGCACGCGCATAGGCCGTGGCTTTCTCGATGTCATTGGCCGCGCCTGTGGTCACGTCGCCGAACACCAGCTCTTCCGCCGCGCGTCCGCCCAAAGCCATCGTGATCATATTGACAAGCTCCGTCTTGGAGTTCAGATACTTCTCTTCCTCCGGCGTCTGCATGACGTAGCCGAGGGCGCCCATGGTCCTGGGCACGATGGTGATCTTCTGGACCGGCTCGGAATCTTTCTGAAGCGCGGAGACCAACGCGTGGCCGACCTCGTGATAGGACACGATCCTGCGCTCTTCGGGGCTCATCACGCGGTCCTTCTTCTCTTTGCCGACCAGAACCGTCTCGACGGCTTCGAAGAGGTCGCTCTGAATGACGGCGACACGGCCGTTCTTGACCGCGTTGATGGCGGCTTCATTGACCATGTTGGCGAGATCCGCACCGACTGCGCCGCTTGTGGCAAGCGCGATCTCGTGAAGATCCACGGACTCGGTCAGATTCACATGGGCCGCGTGCACCTTTAAAATGGCCTCGCGTCCCTTGAGGTCGGGCTTGTCCACGATGATCTGCCGGTCAAAACGGCCCGGCCGAAGAAGCGCCTTGTCCAGCACTTCCGGACGGTTCGTGGCGCCGAGCACCATGACGCCCTTCGAGGAATCGAAGCCGTCCATTTCCGCCAGAAGCTGGTTCAGCGTCTGCTCACGCTCGTC
>DBVJ01000012.1 GCA_002308115.1 Lachnospiraceae bacterium UBA1267 | reverse complement strand
AGCGGGAAATACATGGTCGGCGGATGGATGCCGTTGTCCAGAAGTCCCTTCGCAAGATCCAGCGCGCTCACGCCGGTCTCCTTCTTGAGATGCTCAAGGCTCATGACAAATTCATGCATGCAGAGACCTTTGTTGACGACCGGGAAGGCGTCCTTCAGGCATGCCATCATGTAGTTCGCGTTCAGAACCGCATGCGTGGAAGCTTCCGGAATGCCTTCTTTGCCCAGAACGAGCATGTAAGCCAGCGCTTTTACCACGACGAGGAAGTTTCCGTTGAAACTCTTCATGTCGCCGATGGAATCCGGCTGTGCTTTCAGGGTCAGCGTGCCGTCTTCATTTGTTTCCGGCAGTCTTCCGGGAAGGAAGCGGACCAGGAAATCCTTGCATCCGACCGGACCGCTTCCCGGACCGCCGCCGCCGTGCGGGGTCGAGAAGGTCTTGTGAAGGTTCAGATGGATGCAGTCGAATCCGACGTCGCCGGGACGGACGATTCCTGCGACTGCGTTCAGATTCGCTCCGTCATAATAGCACAGACCGCCGGCTTCGTGCACGATACTTGTGATCGTCGCAATGTTCGGATCAAAGATGCCCAGCGTGTTGGGATTGGTGAGCATCAGGCCCGCCGTAGTCTCGTCACAGGCGGCCTTAAGCGCTTCAAGATCCACAAGACCGTCCTCCGTGGAGGGCAGATTGATGACCGAGAAACCGGCCATTGCCGCGCTGGCAGGATTGGTCCCGTGCGCGCTGTCCGGGACAATGATCTTCTTTCTTGCAAAATCTCCGCGAGATTCGTGATAGGCTTTGATGAGAAGAAGGCCGGTGAACTCGCCATGCGCGCCTGCCGCAGGCTGGAACGTGATCCTGGACATGCCTGTGATGCCGGTCAGGAACTCTTCCGCCGTTCTAAGGACCCTGAGCGCCCCTTGAACGGAGTCTGCGGGCGCCAAAGGATGAATATCCGTAAAGCCCGGAAGCGATGCAAGTGCTTCGTTGACTTTCGGATTATATTTCATCGTGCAGGAACCCAAAGGATAGAATCCGTCGTTCACGCCATGCGTCATCTTTTCCAGTTCGGTATAATGACGGCTGACATCATTTTCCGAGAGCTCGGGAAGATCCAGACTCAGCGTGCGGCGTTCTTTTTCAGGAAGCTCATAGACCGGTACGGACGTTTCATCCGGCAGGTAAACGGTGTGTCTTCCGGATACGCTCTTTTCAAAAATCAGCGCACTCATGACAGCACCTCCTTTGCATTCTCGAGAATGCCGCCCAGACGATCCATTTCTTCTTTGGTGTTCATTTCAGTTGTGCACCAGAGGATCTCTCCTTCATGATCGCCCTTGAGCGGAAGTCCCATCAGGATCCCGTTCTTCTCCAGATATTTCTCCAGTCTTCCGGGGCAGACCGGTGTCTTTGTCACGAATTCATGGAAGAATTCGCCCTGAGAAACAGGTGTAAAGCCCTTTTCGTTCAGAAGACAAGCCAGATAATGGGCGTTCGAAAGGCTCTGGGAAGCGGCCTTTCTGAGGCCTTCCGGGCCCATTGCGGAACAATAGACGCCTGCTCTTAACGCGGCCAGAGCTTCGTTCGAACAAATGTTGGAAGAAGCCTTTTCNNCGGCGGATATGCTGTTCTCTTGCCTGAAGCGTGAGCACGTATCCGCGCTTGCCGTCACGGTCGACCGTCTCGCCGACGATGCGTCCGGGCAGTCTTCTGTATTCCTTGTCGGTCGTGGCCATAAAGCCCAGGAAAGGACCGCCGAAACTGAGCGGCATGCCCAAGGGCTGACCTTCGCCGACTGCGGCGTCCGCGCCGTATTCACGTGCGGTCTTAAGAATCGCGGAAGCGATCGGATTCACGCCCAGGACAAGCTTCGCGCCTTTTTCATGGATGAGTTCGGCCGCGCGTTCGACATCTTCCAGGGAACCGTAATAGTTCGGCTGCTGAAGGTAAACGCAGGCTGTCTGNNTCATCCAGCATGGAGCCAAGCGCCTCAAGGTCCGTGCGGTAATCCTTTTCCGGAATGACCGCCACCTCCGCTTCCGATCCAAATGCATAGGTCCGGATGACAGACAGATGATCGGGATGAACCGAAGCGGAAACGAGGATCTTCGTACGCTTCCGGTCTCTCATCATGTGGACGCCTTCAGCTGCGGCTTCCGCGCCGTCATACACGCCCGCATTGGACACATCCATGCCCGTCAGCATGCAGATATCGGTCTGATACTCGAAAATGGACTGCAGAACACCCTGGCTGATTTCCGCCTGATAAGGCGTATAAGCCGTGAGGAAGCTCTCTTTTTCGGCCACTTCATCGACGATTGCCGGAATATAATGCCGGTAAGCGCCTGCGCCGCGATAAACTTCCGGAAACACCTGATTCTCCGCGGCCAGTTTTTCGACAACCTTCCTGGCCTCCATTTCCGAGAGCCCATCCGGAACCGGAAGTCCTTCCCGGACTTTCAATTCCTCCGGAACACCCGAATAGAGTTCCGGGAGTGAAGAAATGCCGATCTTACGGAGCATTTCCTCCCGGTCTCTTTCTGTATGAGGAACATAACTTCCCATGGTTATTCCTTCGCCTTCTCTTCTTCGACGTAAGCATTGTAATCCGCTTCGTCCATCAGTTCACCCTTGTCGGTCACGTCCGTGACTTTGATCAGCCAGGCTTCATAGGGTGAATCATTGATCTTCTCCGGCGAATCCAAAAGATCTTCGTTGACCTCCGAAACCGTTCCGGACACGGGCGCATAGACGTCAGAGACTGCCTTAACGGACTCCACGTCGCCGAAAGGCTCTTCCGTGGTGACGTCGTCGCCGGGCATGGGCAGATTCACGAAGACCAGATCTCCGAGCGCTTCCTGGGCATAATCAGAGAGGCCGATGACAGCAGTGCCGTCCTCCTCAAAGAAAACCCACTCGTGAGACTTCGAAAACAGTAAATCGCTGGGTTCGTACATGTTGAAGTTCCTCCTTAAAGAACATCTTTTGTGTTGAAGGTCCGGCTTTGCCCGACCGTTCATGTCTGTTATTTTGCGCGTTTATAGAACGGAAGCGGAACGACCTCCGCGTCGACCAGACGGCCTCTCACGTCGACCTGAACCTTGTCGCCGATCTCGAGAGAGCCGGCCTCGACCAGCGCATTTGCGATGGAAACTTTCAGGAAAGGCGCAAATGTGCCGGAAGTCGTCACGCCGATCGCCTGACCGTCCTTAAGAACGGTGAGTTCTTCTCTCAAAATGCCGCGGCCGGTCACCCGAAGACCCACACGCATGCGTTTCATGGGCTGAAGCAAGGCTTCCTTTCCGATGAAATCATCTTTATCCAGTTTGACGGCGAAACCAAGATCCGCTTCCAGCGGGGTGATCTCTGCATTCATCTCATGGCCGTAAAGCGGCATGCCGGCTTCCAGACGAAGCGTGTCGCGCGCGCCGAGACCGCAGGGAATGACACCAAGTTCTTCGCCTTCACGAAGAAGCGCCTGCCATACCTTGGGACCTTCACAGGCGGGAACGTAGATCTCGTAACCGAATTCACCGGTATAACCGGTTCTGGAAATGATGGCCGGAACACCGGCGATCTCGGTGTCGAACACGGCTGTATAATACTTCTTCGGCAGTCTGTCTGAAGGAGAAAGCTTCCGGATCAGCTCTTTCGAGGCCGGTCCCTGAAGCGCGATCTCCGCATAATCGTCGGACACGTCGCGAAGAACCGCGTCGCCCTGAAGATTCTCGGTCATCCAGGCAAAGTCTTTTTCACGGTTGGATGCGTTGACGATGAGGAAATAATCGTTCTCGCCGCGCTTGGCAACGATGAGATCGTCCACCGTGCCGCCGTTTGGATAGCACATCGGCGTATAGCGGCAGCGCCCGTCTTCCATTTCGGTGTAATCATTCGTCAGAAGCCGGTTCAGATTCTTCACGCTGTCGGGCCCTTTCAGTTCGAATTCGCCCATGTGTGACACGTCGAAGAGTCCGGCCTGTTCACGCACTGCCATGTGTTCTTTCACGATGCCGGTTCCGTATTGCACCGGAAGGGCATATCCGCCGAAAGAAACGATTTTGCCGCCCAGACGTACGTGCTCATCATACAACGGTGTTTTCTTGTCCATGTACTGCTCCTTTTCTGTTGATATGCTTTGTGGCCTTGTCGTAAAGGATCTCGAGAAGCTCTACGAGAGGAGGCGTAAGCGCAACAACCGCCAGGATCAGGATGATCCCGGCAAATGGTATGGCCTTCAGGGACAGAATGCTTCGTCCCAGAAAGACAACTATAATATAAATGATTTCCATTGAATAAGCAATGACCTTCCGGTATTTCGATAAAGGACTGTAGATCCTTCTCAGCATGAAGAAGTAGATCATCCCGATCGCGAGGAAACAGATCGTGACCAAAACGTCTCTCTCCTCGCCGAGGCCTTTGCCGATACGGGTAACGAGAAGGCACACGAGGCTGATGATCAGTGCCGCGGGTACCGCGTTCCGGAAGACACGGACCATGAAGTCGTTCCGTATCCGGGTAAACGTAGGCTCGAACTGCATGAAGAAAGTCGGCGCGCCGACCGCCGTGGCGCTGATGACCGTGAGATGCACCGCATCGACCGGATAAGCCCCGCCCAGGATGATCGTGCCCAGCGTGAGGATCGCGGAAAAGATGGTCTTTATGAGGTACATGGAGCTCGCGTTCATGATGTTGTTGATAACGCGGCGTCCCTCATTCACGATAGACGGCATGGCCGCAAAATCCGAATCCAGAAGAACGACATTTGCCGTGTGCTTGGTAACTTCGCTTCCGGATGCCATGGCGATCGAACAATCCGCTTCTTTCATGGCGAGCACGTCGTTCACCCCGTCGCCGGTCATGGCGACCGTGTGGCCGTCTTCTTTGAGCATCTGGATGATTCTCTTCTTCTGTTCCGGTGTGACACGTCCGAACACCGTCTTTTCCCGGACTGCTGTTCTGAGTGCGTCATCGTCTTTGATCAGGGAGAGGTCCGCATAATCTTCCGCGTGCTCCAGACCGGCGCGGGATGCGATCCTGGAAACCGCCTGCGCGTCGTCGCCGGAAATGCAAAGGAGTTTGACGTCCTGTTTCCTGAAGAAATCCAGCGTCTCATGGCAGTCTTTCCGAAGCACGTCGCTTAAGACGGCATAGCCAAGGCATTCCACGTTGTCCGGCAGAGTCAAGTCTTCTGACACATGCTCCGAAGACCGGCACAAGACCAGTACCCGAAGACCTTCCTGGGCGAACGGCGTGATTTCTTTCAGAAGCCGGACATCTTTCCGGCAAAGGATCTGGGCGGCTCCGATCATGAGAAGTCCCTGTTCCGTAAACTGAACGCCGGAGCATTTTCTCTGGGAGGAGAACGGGATCAGTTTGTCATATTTCCACACGGTTTCGGCTTTTCCGAAATACGAGGACAAGGCTTCCGAGGTCGCATTTTCCGATTGCAGCGCGGAAAGCACCTGGCGGAACGATTCGTTGAAGAGCTCCTCTGAGACAAATGGAACCGTCTTCTCCACATTCATGCGCCCTTCCGTGAGTGTACCGGTCTTGTCCAGGCAGAGAATATCGACCCGGGCCAGGGATTCGATGGAGTAGAGATCTTTTGTGACGGTACGTTTTCTGGCCAGTCTCACCGCGCCCATGGAAAGCGCGACGGTCGTCAGAAGAAACAAGCCTTCCGGAATCATGCCGATGCCGCTCGTGACGATCGAGACCACCACGTCCCGAAGCGGGGAATCCGTAGTAAAATGCAGCCTTAAAAACAGCCCAAAAACTAGCGGGATGATGACAAATGAGACGATCTTCAGGATCATGTTCAGAGAATCCCGAAGCTTGGAGGGGGCCTTTTTAAACTTTCGGACTTCGCCGGAGATGCTCTCGACATAATTGTCCTTGCCGACATGAACCACACGTGCCCTGGCATTTCCTGCGGTCACAAAAGTGCCGGATAACAGTTCCGCGCCTTCTTCTTTCCGGACCGTATCCTCTTCACCCGTCAGCATGGCTTCGTTCAGTTCCAGAAAGCCGCTCAGAAGCACCGCGTCCGCGGGGATCTCATCTCCCGTCCGAAGTTCAAGCACGTCGTCCAGAACGATCTCCTCGTTCGGTATCCTTTTCGAGATGCCGTCCCGGATCACCGAGGACGTCGGCTGAGTCAAAAGCCGCACCTTGTCCAGTTCACGCTTTGTGCGGAGTTCCTGAATGATACCGATCAGTGTATTGAAGACGATCGTGAAAATGAACAGACCGTTCTTATACGCGCCCACGAGAAGAATAAGCACGAAGAAGAAAATGTTCAGAAGATTGAAGAACGTGAAGACATTCGTCAGAATGATCTCGGGAACCGTGCGGCCGGTTTTTCTCCCGGGAACACGGTTTACCTTTCCTTCTGACATCCTGCTCTTCACTTCTTCCTGATTCAGACCGTCCAATCCGGTACTCCTTTATCGCTTGTTTATTCCACGCTGTTTCTGAAATGTCCCCGTGTAAACTCGCCCATATCGTATGAAGGCGCCTGGTTTCCTGACCGGGCTCCGATGAGCGAATCTTCTGAAAGCCGCAGTATCGATTCGCAGGTCTCCTCGCTTTCAAATGTAAAAGAAAGCCGCAGAGAATCCGGCGAAACCATATCGATCTCTTTCCGACAATCCAGAAGATACAACGGTACACAGTTATAGATCGTGGAGAGGCAGAACCGGCAATCGTTCATATGACGCATACCGTGCGAAAGACGGTCCACGATCAACAGCGGCTTCCCGCGATGGTCGCAGCCCTCCAGTGTCGCGTGGACACAGTTATGGCTGACCATCATCGGAATATAACCGTAAACGATGAGTTCCATGGACTGCGCCCCCATCCGGGCACTGTCTTTTGCGGAATGCTCCAGAGGAACCGTCAACAGATCGAATCCGCCTGAAAGCAGTACATTCTTTGCTTCGCGGTTAAAGGCATAAATGCCGTGATCCGCCTGAAACAGTCCGTTTAAGCCCTGTTCCTTTGCGAACACGAATTCCTCCAGGGAACGCAGAAGAAAGCCCGAAAAGGCCGCTTTTTGAAGCATAGGCATGGCTTTCAGAAAGTATTGCCGGGCTTTTTCCTGAAAGACATAAGGAAATGCAAAAAAGGCCTCTTTTCCTATGTCCCGGATACGCGCTCCCACATCAGCCCATTCTTCCGGTGCGCACACCGTCGAATCCAGAATGACACGAGAGACCGCACTGCCAGAACGAAGCACGGCATTCAATTGTTCTTTTGTGGACACCAGAGCCGAAATCTTCATGA
>DBVJ01000082.1:5708-5857 GCA_002308115.1 Lachnospiraceae bacterium UBA1267 | reverse complement strand
ATCGTGGGCGGCGGGGCGAAGAACGCTTTCCTGAACCGTCTCACGGAAGAAGCCACAGGCAAAAAGGTGATCGCGCTGCCGATCGAAGCAACGGCGGTCGGAAATCTCAAGGTCCAGATGGAGGCAGACAAATGAGTTACAGAGAAGCA
>DBVJ01000082.1:5037-5615 GCA_002308115.1 Lachnospiraceae bacterium UBA1267 | reverse complement strand
GGCTTTGACACCGACCCTTCGAAGCCGTTGACCGGCGGCATCCAGACGACCGGAAACTATCCCGGAAGGGCGCGTACGCCGGAAGAACTCATGGCGGATCTGGACGAAGTGCTCAAACTCATCCCGGGCCGTCCGAAGATGAATCTTCACGCGAGTTATGCGATCTTTGAAGACGGGGAATGGGCGGACCGCGATAAACTGGAGCCGAAACATTTTCAGAAATGGGTGGAATTCTGCAAGGCGCGCGGACTGGGCTGCGACTTCAATCCGACTTTCTTCTCACACCCCAAATGCGACCCTTTGACGCTGTCCTCGCCGGATGAAGAGACAAGGAAGTTCTGGATCGAGCACGGAAAGTCCTGCATCCGCATTTCCTCGTATCTTGCGGAAGAACTGGGCGAAAAGTGTGTGATGAACATCTGGACCGGCGATGGATTGAAGGACGTTCCGGCAGACCGCCTGGGACCGCGGATGCGTTACCGCGAGAGCATTGACGAGATCCTTTCGGAGCCCTATGATTTCAACAAGGTCAAGCCCTGCATCGAGAGCAAAGTCTTCGGCATCGGCGTGGAAGCCTA
>DBVJ01000082.1:0-4884 GCA_002308115.1 Lachnospiraceae bacterium UBA1267 | reverse complement strand
GACCACGTGGTGCTGTTCGATGACGAAACGAAGGAGATCGCGCGCGAGATCGTCCGCTCAGGCGGGCTTAACGGCAGGGTGAACATTGCCCTGGATTACTTCGACGCCTCCATCAACCGCATAAGCGCCTGGGTAACAGGTTACCGGAACGTACAGAAGGCGCTGTTGTTCGCGCTTCTGCAGCCGAACGAGAAACTTCGGAACCTGCAGGATTCCGGGGATTTCACACAGCTGATGGTTGCGCAGGAAGAACTGAAGACCGCGCCTTTCGGCGAAGTCTGGGATGAATACTGCCGTCAATGCGGAAAACCCGCAGACGGAGAATGGTACAGTGAAGTGGCACGTTATGAAAAAGAAGTGCTGAGCTTAAGAGCGTGAAAAGGAGAGCAGAAATGAAGGTTCTGGAAGCTGAATTTGTCAAAGGTTTCATGCGTATGGCCGACGACGGCTGGCTTGAGGGCTGGCACGAACGGAACGGCGGAAACTTAAGCTATCGCATCAAGGCGGAAGAGGTCGAATCTGTCCGTGAAGAGTTCACACCAGGCGAATGGAAGCCCATCGGCACTTCGGTCCCTGTGCTCGCGGGCGAGTATTTTCTCGTCACCGGCTCGGGCAAGTATTTTCGCAACGTGATGATCAAACCGGAAGACAGTTTCTGCATCATCGAACTGGATGTGTCCGGCGAGAATTACCGGATCGTCTGGGGGCTTGTGAACGGCGGCCGTCCGACTTCCGAACTTCCGAGCCATCTCATGAACCATGAAGTGAAAGTGCTGGCCACGAACGGCAGGCACCGCGTGATCTACCACGCCCATCCCGCCAACACGATCGCGCTGACCTTCGTGCTGCCTCTGACCGACGAAGCCTTCACCCGTGAACTCTGGGAAATGGCGACGGAATGCCCGGTGGTTTTCCCGGACGGCGTCGGCGTCGTGCCGTGGATGGTTCCCGGCGGGCGCGACATCGCGGTCGCGACCAGCGAACTCATGAAGAAATATGACGTGGCCATCTGGGCGCATCACGGCATGTTCTGCTCCGGCGAAGATTTTGACCTCACCTTCGGTCTGATGCACACTGTCGAGAAATCCGCCGAAATCCTCGTGAAGGTGCTCTCCATGACCAATGCGAAACGCCAGACCATCACGCCGGATGACTTCCGTCACCTTGCGAAAGATTTCAACGTCACACTGCCCGAGAAGTTCCTGTTCGAGAAGGAATAAGACTTTTATACAATCTCAATGCGGCACCGCCGCATGTATTCCCTTTCGGGACGGTTTTGGGACGATTATGGTGCCAAATGCCAGTTCAGCGGTGACTTGAATAGGCGTAAACACGCATTTTAAGGGATTTCCGCCCATGCTGTTTTTTAGCGTGGGCGGTTTTTTTCATTTTGCCATGTTTACGCCCTCGGGGTTCTGTTTTTTTGTGAGTGTAATCTGAGAAAATTCAGGATTGCCGCCTATGCTGAATGTGTGCGATAGGCGTAAAAACTTGATACTTCAAAAGCCGCCCTCCGAAAAGCAGGGGTCGGAGGGCGGAAATCTCTCTATTACTTTTTTACGCCTACTCGAAAATCGGGCGTGGGCGGTTTATGGCAAAATGGATATTTCTGCCTATCAGGATGCGCATTTCCACCCATCAAGTTGGGAGTTTCGCCCGTGAAAATAAAGGGTTTCAGGTTCTGGTGTCATCGTTTACGGCCGGTTGCCGCCCCATCCCCCCTGGCCGCCCTGGCCGCCGGGGAATCCGCCATGACCGCCCATGCCTCCGGGGCCGAACTGGTTGCCGATCTCGGTGACTTCCTGTCCGTTTACGATGATGGTGCCTCCGGTATGCCAGGCTGCCGTGTCATAGTCGAACGCGGACTGGGCCGTGATGTTGATGCTGCCGCCGCTTACCAGGATCGACCCGTTGGAATCGACGGCGTCTGTATCGCCGCGGCCCATGTTGATCGTGACGTCGGCTCCGGCGAAAATGATCGCCGGTGTGTACGCGGTGGATTTCTGTGCGGCATTGATGCCGTCGTCTGTTGCGTTGACCGTGATCGTTCCGCCGTTCAGACGGACAAATGTCGCTTCCAGCCCTTCCAGCGCCGTGACGGTAATCGTTCCGGCATCGACCTGAAGGATCGTCGTGGCATGGATGCCGTCGTCGTCTGCCGTGATATCCAGACTTCCGCCCGCAATGTAAATGTAACCGACGGTGTCGTCTTCGTCGTACTCGGCATGCAGACCGTCATTTTTCGCACGGACCGTGATGTCGCCGTCCGCGATGCGGATGGAGTCGTTGGCCTTCACCGCGGTGTTTTCAGCGGTAACCGCCAGCGTTCCGCCTGTCACCTTCAGATCATCCTTGGAGACGATGCCGTTGTCAGAAGAGGAGATGGTCAGCTTTCCAAGACCGTTCAGGCACAGGTCATCTTTTGAGAAAATGACTGCGTTCATCTTCTTGCCGTCATCAGTCGCGAAATCACCGGTGACCGTTAAGGTGTTCTCAGAGCCGGATGCGGTGGTCACAAAGACTTTGTCCACGCTTTTCACATAGATGCAAGGCCTGTCTTCATTGATGATCTCCAGTCCGTCCAGCACGAGCTGCACTTTGTCGTCGTCCCCGGCCTCCACATAGATCGTGACTTCCGAGGCTTTTCCGGAAAGGACATAGACGCCTGCCGCGTCGATGGTGAGGTTTTGTCCGTCGGTGACCGTCAGTTGAATGGCCTCTGAAAGATCGGCTTCCTGTTTGAGATCACGGCTTGAGAATTCATCGTCTTTCGTGAAAGACGCTACGGCTTCCAAATCTTCGGGACTTGCGGATCCCTGCTGTCCTCCAGGCTGCTGGCCGCCGGGAAACTGTCCGCCGTCAAGGCGCTGCCCGCCGTCGGGTCGCTGTCCTCCGGGAAACTGTCCGTCGTCGGGGCGCTGCCCCGGGAATTGTCCATCGGGAGGCGTGGGCATGTTGTCGTTTGGGGTTTCGGAACTTGCCTGCCCCGGATCCTGGACGGTGCTTTCTTCGGAGGTTTTCGTACTGGTATCGTCCTTCTTTTGGCAGGCGGACAGAAGGAGCGCCAGAATCAGTGCAGGAATGAGAAGTAAAGTGAATTTCTTTTTCATGGTCCAGATGTACTCCTTTTCGGATATTTTATCGGTACAAGTGTATCCTAACAAGCATTTCTTAAAGAAAGATTGAAAGAAAAGGCTTTTTTCTTCTCTTTACATTTCTTTTTTTTATGTTAAAATGCATTTCAAACGTTGATGAGGACAGTAGTCTTCCAGCGAAGCCTCAGCGAGGAGCGGACGGTGTGAGCGCTCCGGCGGACGGGAGATGAAAACCACCTCGGAGTGACCCCAATACGGTCCGTGAAGCCGCGTCAGTGCACAATGAGACGCAAGAATACTTGCGTGAATAAGGGTGGAACCGCGTTTTATACGCCCCTTTTAAAGATCGGAATCTTTATCAGGGGCGTTTTTCTATGCTCCGGCCGGGTTTTCCGGGCAAGATTCCGGATGGCGCCTCCGGGAAACGGAAGGGGCCGGCTCTAAAAAAAGGAGGGAAAACCATGAACATTACCTTGAAAGACGGCTCGGTAAAGAGCTACGACGCGCCGATGCGCGTGATCGACATTGCCCAGGATATCTCCGCCGGGCTTGCGCGTGTGGCATGCGCGGGCGAACTGAACGGAGAGACCGTGGACCTTCGGACTGTCGTTTCGGAAGACGCAGCCCTGAACATCCTCACGGCGAAGGACAAAGAAGGCCTGGCGACTTTACGCCACAGTGCCTCCCACGTGATGGCGCAGGCCGTGAAGCGGCTGTGGCCGGATGCGCTTCTCGCAATCGGTCCGTCCATCGACAACGGCTTCTACTATGACATTGACTTCAAAGAGCCCATTTCCGCGGACGATCTCGGGAAGATCGAAGAGGAGATGAAGAAGATCGTGAAGGAAGACCTTCCAATCGAGCGCTTTGAGCTTCCCAGAGCGGAGGCCATCCGTTTCATGGAAGAGAAGGGCGAGCCCTATAAGGTCGAGCTCATCCGGGATCTTCCGGAAGACGCGGTCATCAGTTTCTATAAGCAGGGCGAATTCACCGACCTCTGCGCAGGTCCGCACATCATGTCCACGAAGGGCGTGGGCAAGGCTTTCCGCATCATGAATATCGCGGGCGCGTACTGGCGCGGCTCCGAGAAGAACAAGATGCTGACCAGGCTTTACGCGACGGCATTTGCCTCGAAAGAGGAACTGGAAGCGTACGTCACGATGATCGAGGAAGCGAAGAAGCGCGACCATAGAAAACTCGGCAGAGAGCTTGGCCTCTTCATGATGTCCGAGTTCGGACCCGGCTTCCCGTTCTTCCTGCCGAAGGGCATGATCCTCAGAAACACGCTCATGAGCTTCTGGCGCGAAGTGCATCTTAAGAACGGCTATCAGGAGATCTCCACACCGATCATGCTGAACCGCTCGCTCTGGGAGACCTCCGGCCACTGGGATCATTATCATGACAATATGTACACGACGGTCATCGACGATCAGGATTTCGCGATCAAACCGATGAACTGCCCCGGCTCGATCCTGGTCTATGAAAATGAGCCCCGCTCGTACCGGGACCTTCCGCTCCGCCTTGCGGAATGCGGTATCGTGCACCGTCATGAGAAGTCCGGAGAACTGCACGGCCTGATGCGCGTGAGATGCTTCACACAGGACGACGCGCACATTTTCCTGGGCATGAACCAGATCAAGGATGAAGTCAGAAGGATCGTTGAACTGATCGACAGCTTCTACAAAGTCTTTGGTTTCAATTATCATATTGAACTGTCCACCCGCCCGGAAGATTCCATGGGTACGGAGGAAGAGTGGGATACGGCGACGGAAGGCCTCCGGAACGCGCT